>NZ_BAAGSP010000006.1:0-161626 GCF_054782375.1 Yaniella soli | reverse complement strand
CACACCCAACAACAACCCCACAAACGCAGAGCCACCACCAGGCAGTGAAAACACACGATCCACAAACAAGCCATGAACCACACCAAACACAGTGCAGGACACAACACTAAACCAAAACAAACAACAAAGTCAAATCGGATCAGCTGGAATCTGAATTCTTGGTTACCGGAAGCTGAACAGCTTCGGCAACAGAAGAACACTCTATCAGACAAGCTGATCAGAATGTCAATTCCGAGCTTGGTTATCTCGGTCACACGAAGTGCTGGTGGGCGGCGCCCTCCATTTTCGCTTTTACAGTGCGCACCGGCGAGGTGACGCTGCATTGACTCGGAGATTTCCGTGATCTAAATTTTGAAACAACTTTTAGTTCAGTTTCTGAACCGGATCAACAGCTTATCACGAAGTGATTCGAGCTTGTCAACTCCAGTCAGAAGTTGGAATCGCTATATATTTTTTCTAAAAAGAACTTCTGTGTCTCAGCGCTTCCCGTCTCCGGTCTGCCCTGGGCACGAGAGATAACTATACACAGATATTTTTGGAACACAAAACTGACGTACTGCCTTCTCGTATGGTCGTTATAGTCTTGTTCTTGTCTCGGACGTTCCGTTTATTCACCTTGTGTGCATACTGCGTTCAACAGGCTGTGACCGACGTCTCTAAAAGAGTCGTGTTTTAAAGAGGAAACGGGTGGAAGCTCATCTAGCTTCCACCCGCAAGTACTGAATATGTCCGTTACTGCAACAACGTCCTGTCTGACACGGTCGCATTCTTGATATTCGTGAACTGTGCCAAAAGATCTTCAACCGTCATAGAAGATTTTTCTGTTCCAGACACATCCAAGATGATTCGCCCCTCGTGCATCATGATCAACCGGTTCCCCACTTCAAGGGCTTGACCCATGTTGTGAGTAACCATCAACGTGGTCAATTCTTGTTCGGCTACGACCTTTTCCGTCAGATCTGTGACAAGGCGTGCCCGTTCTGGATCAAGTGCTGCGGTGTGCTCATCGAGTAGCAGGATCTTGGGTTGTGAAAAAGTTGCCATCAATAACGACAACGCTTGGCGCTGTCCACCAGAAAGTAAACCAACTTTTGCACTCAGACGGTTTTCCAGTCCAAGTTCTAACACTTGGAGTTCGTCTGCAAATCGCGTTCTCTTAGCTTTCGTGATCCCAGAAGCCAAGCCACGCCGCATCCCCCGACGTTCAGCTAAAGCCATATTTTGTTCAATGGTGAGATCTGGAGCGGTCCCCGCCATCGGATCTTGAAAGACACGGCCCACATAC
Source organism: Yaniella soli (assembly GCF_054782375.1). Lineage (NCBI taxonomy): Bacteria > Bacillati > Actinomycetota > Actinomycetes > Micrococcales > Micrococcaceae > Yaniella > Yaniella soli. The sequence continues at coordinate 160,341 of NZ_BAAGSP010000006.1, read as the reverse complement.
GTGGCACGTTTGTAATCTTTCATTCGGGTGACGTTTCTGCCTGCGATATCGACAATCCCGGTATCTGGGCTGACCTTGCCTGCGATCGTGTTTAGCACGGTCGACTTTCCAGCACCGTTGGATCCGATGACCGTCACAAAATCCCCGTTGCCGAGTTCGAGATCAATGTTGGATAGTGCCACACGCTCGTTGACGGAGTTCGGAAAGAACGTCTTGTTCACGTTTTGCAGCTTAAGCATCGGTGGCCTCCTTCAGCTCAGGTTTGGATTCGTAGATTCTCTCGGATTTCTTTGGACCCCGCCGGATCCGCCACTTCGGTAGGAGGAGGGCGATCACTACGATAATTGCCGAGATAAGTCGCATATCATTTGGATTGAATCCGACAGCGAGTGCTCCCTGCACCGCTGCGCGATAAATGATTGACCCAAGCACCACCGCAGTCGTGGCGATGAGCACCTCTTTGTTGCGGGTCCCGAAGAGCACCCGACCAACAGCGGTATCCGCAAAGCGCGCGACGAGTCGGTTGTTGAAAATCGCTTGGCCCAGAATGACCGAGGCGAGACCGACCAGGATCAATCCGATACCCATCGAGATATCTGATGAGCCTTGTTTTTGTGCGATGAAGGCACCCGCCATGCCGACCAACCCATTCGATACGGCCAGGCCCACAATTTTCATCGTGTCCGTCGAGACGCCAAAGGAGCGCACCATTTCCTCGTTATCACCGGTGGCTTGGAGCCCTAGCCCCATATCGGTACCGAGGAACCAGTCCAGCAGCATCTTGATGATCAACACGATCACGGCAAGAACGAGAATCAGTGTCCAGTCGGTAATGCCGTTTTCGTTGAACCAGGTGTATAACGTTTCATTGCCTAGCAGCGGGACATTGGCGCGGTCGCCCATAATACGAAGGTTGATGGAATACAGGGCAAGCATCGTCAAAATCCCGGCAAGCAACGGGTTGATTCCACCCTTTGCATGCAAAAGTCCAGTAACTATACCGGCGAGTCCTCCCGCAACGAATGCCGCGCCCATCGCGAGGAGCGGGTTGAGGTCGTAGTTCACCATCAGGATTGCCGCTGTTGCCGCGCCAGTTGTAAACGACTGGTCGACCGTGAGGTCGGGAAAATTCAGAATGCGGAAGGTCAGATAGACGCCAAGGGCCATGATGGCATATATGAGACCGAGTTCTAATGTCACGATCATAACGGGACGGACTTACCTTTCAGGAGGTGCAGTAAACGGGCCCGGGCAGTCTGCGCTGTCCCAGGCCCGTCTATAGTTTTGCAGGTTATTGAAGTTGGCGCGAATTACTCGTCAGAATCGTCCTCGTCGCCTTCACTCTCTGTTTCGACGACTTCACCTTCGTCGAGCAGTTCTTGTGGGATTTCGACACCCATCTGCTCGGCAGCTTCTGTGTTGAAGGTGTACTGCATCGAGTCTTCACTCGCGGTGACGGTCGGCATATCGGCCAGTTCGCCATCACCAGTGATAATGTCGACGACCATTTCGCCTGCTTGGCGCCCCTGTTCGTAGTAGTTAATCCCGTAGGTGCCAATGGTGCCGCGTGCTACGGAATCGGATTCAGCAGCAAAGACAGGAATCTGGTTGTCGATACCGTAGGAAATGACGGTTTCCAGACCCGACACCACGGTATTATCAGTCGGCACGTAGATCGCGTCGATATTAGAGAACGATTCGACACCCTGAGCTACTTCCGATGTGTTGGTCACCGCGACTTTTTGAATTTCAACGCCCAGTGATTCGGCTGCTTCATTGGCTGCCTCAACCTGAACCACCGAGTTGGATTCTGCTGACGAGTATGGAACACCAATCACTTCGACATCACCAACGACATCGAGGATGAGCTGAAGCTGTTCCTCTACTGGGTTCATATCTGACACACCGGTGATATTCTCGCCGGGTGTGTCCCAGTCAGGTACCAGCCCGGCATCGACGGGATCGGTGACCGCCGCAAAGATTATGGGCGTCTCGGGGATGGAGGTAGCTGCGGCGATGGCGACCGGGGTAGCGATCGCAGCAACCGCATCCAAGTTGTCGTCCTGAGCGAAGCTACCAATGATGTTGTTCATAGTTGCTTGATCGGCCTGAGCATTTTGCGCTTCGACTTCGATGTCGGCATCGGCCTCATCGAAAACATCTTGCATGCCCTCTGCGCTTGCGTCCAACGAGGCGTGTGAGACATATTGGGCCAAGCCCACGGTGTATTCGCCGTCGCCGTTGCCCTCGCCCCCGTTGTCATCAGAGCCGCAAGCGGTCAACAACAGACCAGCAGCTGCAGCGGTCGCCGTTGTTTTCAGCAGGGTGTTCCTTTTCATTTTTACTCCAACTCTCGACTTATGTGAGTGATGTGCCTTGTGTCCTACGCAACAATCTCGCAGGCTCACACAATCTTATGCCGAAGTCGGGCAATTTCGTAAAGTGTGATGCCAGCCGCCAACGAAGCGTTGAGGGACTCGAGTTCGGAGGAGATAGGAATCGATACTATTTGGTCGACTTTTTCTGAGACGAGGCGAGACAAACCGCTGCCTTCCGACCCCACGACCACACACAACGGATCGGTTGCTAACGGAAGATCGGTGACGGATTGCTCTCCGTCTCCGTCAAGCCCGATGGTAAACAGTCCGGCGTTCTTATATTCATCAAGGGCTTGATTCAGATTGGTCACTTGACCCACGGGAACACGAGCTGCCGCACCGGCCGAGGTCTTCCACACGGTGGAGTTCACGCCGACGGCGCGTCGGGACGGGATGATGACGCCATCGGCCTGGAATGCGGAAGCCGAGCGCAGAATGGCGCCGAGGTTGTGCGGATCGGTAATGGAGTCCAATGCGATCACGAGCGGTGGTGTCCGGCGGTAGCCGTTATTCCAGTCCGACATCAGTCCGGTGACCAGCTCGATTCCGTTTTCGTATTCATACGGTGGCACTTGGAGTGCTATGCCCTGGTGCCGAGCATTATCGGTGACCCTGGCCAACTGGGCTTCGGTTGCTTCCAAGACGGGGATACCGCGGTTTGCAGCCAGTCGAACCGAGTTCCGAATCCTATCGTCCATTTCAACGCCGATGGACACATACAACGTCGAGGCAGGGATTTCCGCTTCGAGTGCTTCCACAACGGGATTTCGGCCTGCCACAGCGTCGCCGGTTGGGGCCGACTTTTTCTGCCGTGTGGCGGGTGGCCGATACCCTTTATGCCAGGTACGGTCCGAGGCTTTCGGGGTTGGGCCACGTCCGGCCAGCTTCCGGCGGCCTTGGCCGCCGGAGCCTTTGGTTGGGCCCTTTTTCTTTGGGGATCCACTGCGACGAGAACTCATTTGCTCGTCCTTTCTGATTGGAAAAGTTTTAGGTTTGGTTTGTTACCGACCAGGTTGCACCATCGGCAGCGTCTTTGACTACGATGCCTGCTGCAGCGAGCTGATCTCGAATAGCATCAGCGGTGGCCCAGTCTTTCGCATGGCGCGCCTGTGCACGCGCGGTGATTTGTGCTTGCACGAGTTCATCCAGCGCCCGGTAGGTTGCAGAATTTGCATCATCCTTCGCTTCTTGCGCTGAATCCAGCCCAAGCACAGCAACCATGGTGTTGACCTGCTCCATATACTCGTGGACGGTCTCATGCTGACCGGCGTCGAGTGCGGCATTGCCCGCACGGACGGTGGCGTGTAAAACCGCCAGCGCTTCGGGCACGTTGAGATCATCTTCCATGGCTTCAGTAAAGGCATTGGGCACATTGCCTTTCCCGGCGGTTACGGCGAGTGTTTCGGCCGCACGGCTCTGGAATGTTTCAATGCGTTCCAGTGCCGTCTGCGCTTCCGATAATGCTGACGGATGATAGTCCAGTTGGGAACGGTAGTGCGCTTGTCCCAAAAAGTAGCGCACCGCCCCTGGTCGGGCCATCGTCAGCATTTGTTCTGGTGACACAGTGTTGCCCACGGATTTGGACATTTTTTCACCTTCGGCGGTGACCAACCCGTTATGCATCCAGAAATTGGCAAACTCATCGCCTGCTGCACTGGATTGTGCCAGCTCGTTCTCGTGGTGTGGGAACCGCAGATCGAGTCCTCCACCGTGGATATCGAAGTGGGTGCCCAAATATTTTGTCGCCATGGCCGAGCATTCAATGTGCCACCCCGGGCGTCCCACTCCCCATGGAGAATCCCAAGCTGCCCCGTGCGGATCGGCCTCTAGTGCGGATTTCCACAGCGCAAAGTCGCGTGGATCTTTTTTGCCTCGGGGTGGGGCATCGTCGGCATCCTGCATCATTTCGACGGATTGATGGGTCAGGGCACCGTAGTCGGGCCACGATTTCACGTCGAAGTACACATCGGCTGAATCATCGAGTGCCGGGTACGCGTGACCGGCATCAATGAGGCGTTGAATCAGTGTGATCATTTCGGGAATATGACCCGTGGCACGTGGCTCGTAGCTCGGTCGGCGCACACCGAGTGCGGCATAAGCCGACGCGAATGCATTTTCGAAGCGGTAAGCAAGCGCCCACCACGGTTCTCGTGCCGGATAATTATCGGTCGCGACGAAATCCGTCGTATAGGATTCCTCAGATCTGGACAAAATCTTGTCGTCGATATCGGTGACGTTGCGCACCAACGTGACCTTATTGCCGGCATATTCTAGCCAACGGACCAGGATGTCGAAGACCACGGCAGAGCGGATGTGACCGACGTGCGGCCTGCCTTGCACGGTTGCGCCACAGTAATATACCGAGACCTCTCCGGCATGGATCGGTGTGAAGTCCCGGATGGCCCCGGTGGCGGTATCATAAAATCGTTGTCCCACGCTGCACGATTTTAGCTCAGTGTGATTGTTCCGGGGTAATTTCTCAGATACGCATCGAGTATGTCGGTAGCGTTGCACGCTATTCGGGTGGCTCATCTGCGAGATATGTTGTCGTAAAGTAGCTTCCATTTAGGCATATGCGATAACCTCGTGAAGAAAGCTACTTGCATCATCGGCGCTTGTGCGCCCGGTGCACGGTACAACATCACCTCTAGCGCACCTTATTCTTACGAGGAGAACCATCGTGAAGGTCAACAACACTCGCCGGAACGTATTTGCCGGCCTGGCGGTGGCTGCCATCTTGGGCACCACGGGTTGTTCTGTCGTCAACCCGCAGGCAACGACGTTTGAGTATGCGCCGTCCGACGGCACCCAAACCACTGTTGCCGGAGACGAAGCTGCTGACGCCAATTCTGATCACGTTCGGCTGGTGAACATTGGTGTCATCACGAACTCCGCCGACGAGCCCGGCCGTCTGATGGGCAGCATTGACAACCGTTCAGATAGCAACCAGACGGTTGACTTGGAGATCAATAACCAAACGTTGTCCTTCTCACTTGATGCCGGAGAGATCCTCAAGCTTGATGATGAAGAAGTCATCGTGGATTCGGTCGGCACCGAACCAGGCTTGCTAGCAGAGGGCGTCGCCTCAGCCTTCGGCAACGAAAGCGAGTTCAACGTATCGGTCCTGCCACCAACGCTCGAAGAGTACCGTGAGCTCTACCCCGGTGACGTTGATGTTGAAGAACAGATCGAGCACCTGTACGAATTTCAAGGTCAGCACCACGACGAGGAATAAGGCATAGACCTTACGAAACAGTGCTGGCCGGTCCATTTGGACCGGCCAGCACTGTTTTATGGGTGGTGTTTATGCTTCGAATTTGTATCCGAGCCCACGCACGGTCATGAGGTACCGCGGTGACGATGGGTCTGGTTCAATCTTGGAACGCAACCGCTTGATGTGGACATCCAGCGTCTTGGTATCCCCTACATAACCCGGTCCCCAAACGCGGTCGATCAGCTGCCCGCGGGTCATCACGCGCCCGGCATTGCGCAGCAGCATCTCTAACAGGTCGAATTCTTTGAGCGGCATCGTGATGTCGGCGCCACCAACGGCCACCACGTGTCGTTCTACATCCATACGCACCGGGCCTGCTGAGACGGTGTCTGGGATGAGCTCATCGGCATCAGCATTGCGACGCATCACGGCGCGAATACGAGCGATCAATTCACGGGCCGAATACGGTTTGGTCACATAATCATCTGCACCGAGTTCGAGCCCGACCACCTTGTCGACCTCGCCGTCCTTGGCGGTGAGCATGATGACCGGTACTTGTGAATCCTGCCGAATTTGACGGATCACATCGGTCCCGGGTTGTCCAGGCAACATCAAATCCAATAGCACCAGATCGGAGCCATTGCGATCGAATTCTTCTACCGCTTCCACGCCGTCGGCGACGACGGTCACCTCATATCCTTCCCGTTGCAACAAGTACGACAGGGGGTCCGAGATTGAAGGTTCGTCTTCAACGACGAGAATCCGAGTCATCAGTATTTTCCTTTTCCTTCAGCAGGGGTATGTGAATCAGTATCCACGGTGTTCATATCCGGTTCAGTTCCTTCGGTGGCGGCCTCGTGTGCTTCTGGATCTAGTTCCGGAAGACGGATAATAAATGTCGATCCCTCGTCAAGGGCCGATTCCACCATGATTTCACCACCGTGATTCGAGATGGTGTGTTTGACGATGCTCAAGCCCAGCCCGGTACCACCGGTTGCTCGCGAGCGGGCCGAATCCACGCGATAGAATCGCTCGAAAATTCGCTCGCGATCCTCTTCAGCGATGCCGGTGCCCTGGTCACTCACCGATATGTGCACGACGTCTTCATGCTTGGTGACCTCAACCCACACCGTAGAGCCATCGGGTGAATACGTCACCGCGTTATCGATGAGATTCCGGATGGCTGTCATGAGCTGGTCATAATCGCCGAAGACCGAGAGCGCTTCGGGTTGCCGGTTGTGGATCGAGATGTCGCGAGCCGAGGCTTCCGTACGAACACGATCGATGGCCTCCGAAACCAGCCGTGTAATCTCAAGGGGTTCGGCAGTTTCGACAATATCCCGACCTTGGAGTCTCGACAGGGAAATCACATCTTGTACCAGCGCGCTGAGGCGGACCGACTCTATCGAGAGACGATTCGCAAAGTGTCTCACAGCCTCCGGATCGTCAGCAGCATCTTCAATTGCCTCCGCCAACAGGCTCATCGCGCCCACCGGGGTTTTCAGTTCGTGGGACACATTGGCAACGAAGTCATGACGAATCGCTTCGGTTCGATGTTGCTGGGAGCGGTCCTCGGCCATGATCACAATGTATTGATCCCCGATAGAAGCTGCGCGCAAATGCACGAGCCAGTGACCTTCGGCGGCTGTGACAGCAGGTATTTCGAAGCGAAAATCGTACAGTTGGCCCGCCGTACGGACCCGGGACGTGAGCTCCCCCAGTTGTTTATGACCCAGCTGGTTGCCACGGACTAGGCCGAAGGCATAGGCCGATGGGTTCGCACGCACCACCGTGTCCACCGCGTCGACAATGACATAGGCTTGCCCTACAACCGCGAGTACATCCAGCGCCCCATCCGGGATGGACTGCTCGTGGTCTGCCAGCCGCTCAATTTTTGAACGTGACGAGATCCGGAAGGCGACCATCGCACCCACCGTCACAATCACACCGGCCAAACCAAAGAGTACGGCCACAGAAACTAGACTTTCCACAGTTGTAACAGTACCCATACTTCGATGTCATCGTTGACCCTTTTTCGTCATTTGAGCCCTAATACATGTACTTGTCCGGCAAAATTCACCACTCGTTTACTTTTGTTGGTGACAGTGGACAATGTTGGGCAGGTACAGTTGGCCTGCAATCGTTCAATGTATCTACAAGGACTAATCACATGCGAAAACTCTTTATGGCCGAGATGGAGGCCGTAGGTGACCAGCTGCTCGAGATGGCCACCCTGGTAAATCGGGCTATGAAGCAAGCACGGGTAGCTCTGGAAACTCAGGATCTGCGTTTGGCTGAAGCGGTCATTACCCAGGACGCTCGAATCGACTACCTACAAAACGCGTTGGATGAACGCTCCATTGAACTGTTGTTATTGCAGTCCCCTGTTGCTACCGATCTGCGCGTACTGATCTCTGCGCTGCGTGTATCTTCGTCAATGGAGCGTATGGGAGATCTCGCGCGTCACGTTTCGGCGCTGACTCGGTTGCGTCACCCTGATCCGCTGATCCCTGAACCAAGCCAGGTTGAGGTGCAGGAGATGGCAGAGTTGACCGTTCAAATCGGTGAACGCCTCGAACAGTTGATGACGAACTACGACCTCACCCACGGTCGTGAAATCGTCAAGCTCAATAATGAGATCGACTTGCTGCACACCCGCATCATGACCTGTGTTCGTGATGACGAGTGGAAAATCGATGCTCGACAATCACAGGATCTGACTCTTCTGGTCATGCGTCTGGAACGTTTCGGCGACCACGCTGTCTCGATCAGCCGCAAGATCGCCTACCTGGTCACCGGTGAATGGGAACCACCGGTCATCTCATAGGACGTACGTGACCTAGATCGTCTGCGAAATCCGCCCACCACGCTGCTTGCCATTGCGCAACATCGGGGTGGGCGGCAACCTGTGTTTCCCCGGTAGCGCTGCCAATGGTCGTGACCGGGGAAATTCCATGGAGCGTGTTCGAAAACCAGACCGGAGCCTTTCGCGTAACCAATTCCTCAAGCGTCACCGGCTGTGTGGTCACCGTGATCCCCTGTGAGCGGGCATAGTCGGCAATTCTGCGCACAGAAATCGATGCTAATTGTCTCGATGCTTGGGACAAGACGAGATGGTCTACGCTGTGCCAGACCATCAGGGCCCCCGTCGTTGCTTCGTGTACGAATGTGCCATCGTGTAGGACGATATCATCGGCGGCTACTTCAGCCACGAGCCCGCGCATGAGGCTGATATCAGGTCCCTTGATTGTCGCGTAGGCTCGCGGATCCGTGTACGGCGGGATCCACAGTGAGGTCGTGTCTCGAGGTTGTGGGGCAGGCCGCACGACCAGCTCAATCCGCCAGCGTCCCCGATCTTGATGCAAGCTGATGCGCGGAAACAAGTCTTCTTGAGCTTTGGACCACTGCGCATAGAGCAGTCGCCGCAGTGCCACTTCAAATGTTTCCAGTTCTGCGGCGATGAGTACCTCTGATGGAGCATTTCGTGCTTGCAGTCCGGTGACAAACCGATGAATATGATCGGCCAAGCCCCAGGTGACGCCTCCTCGGACTCGCCAGGAGTCTGCGACCAGAATACGCTCGGCTGAAGGCTGCTCTATCGGCTCGAAGGCCTGGTTATTCCAGGTGTAATACGTTGGGATATCAGTCATAGGTATTCAGCAATGCTGTGCATTAACGAGCGTGCCTTGAGCCGTTTTTCCTGCTCCTCTGCCACCGGATCAGAATCCACGACGACCGCGCCACCAGCACCAATGGTGAGCTGTCCGTCAGCCATGACAATGCTGCGGATAATCACATTCAATTCGGCGGTATTATCGTCGCCCAGCCAGCCCATCGCACCGGAATAGATGCCGCGAGGCCCGGATTCCAGGGTATCGAGTGCTTCGAGGCTGGCCACTTTCGGTGCTCCGGTCATCGAGCCGCCGGGAAATACTGCTCTGAGTACTTCGGTTGCTGCGGTGTCGGGCAGTAATTGTCCAGTCACTGTCGTGACAAGTTGATGGACCGTGGCGAATGTTTCCACGTCCATCAGTTTCGGCACTCGTACCGATCCCGGTGTTGCAACGAGCGCCAGATCGTCTCGTAACAAGTCGGTGATCATCAGATTTTCTGACTGTATCTTTGCATCAACGGCCATCTGTGATGCCACCTCGGCATCAACTGCAGGGTCAGCGCTGCGCGCGACGGTGCCTTTGATGGGTTTGGATTCGATCGTGCCTGCCACGTCCACACTCAAAAACTTTTCGGGCGAGGCAGACAGCACTTCGACGGTGTCACCGAACGTGTTGAACCGAAGATAGCCGGCATAGGGTGCAGGGTTATTTGCTCGCAACCGCAAGTACAGTTCAAGCCCGTCGATGTCACCTGCGAGCATCGAAAATGTGTCGGTCAGACAAATACCAGCGGCATCGCCGGAACGCAGCATTGCTTGAATGGTGCGCACGTGTTGTTGATACTCGCGCGTCGTCAGGCCCCACGACCCATCAAATTCACTGTGCTCAGCACAAGCGGGAGCAACTGTCTCACCGAAGACCAATGTCTGTTCCAGGGCATCCAGCAGCATTGAGTCGCCGTAGGCAAACAGCATCGTGTGCTCATGTTGATGGTCATAGCGAAGAAATGCTTGAGGTCGAATCCAGTACGCGTCGGGGGTCGGTGCCTCCCAGACGTTCGTGTGGCCGGCCATGGTGGCCTGTTTCGCTTCATACCCGAGATAACCGACCCAGCCGCCAGTAAATCCGGGGATCTGCTCCATGTCGGCGGTGGGTTCCCATGCATGGTCGTGCAGGTAGTCCAGCACGTCCTGGACATGATGCGTCGTCTGCGTTGCGTTTGAGACGTCTAGCTGGTTCGTCGTGACATCCCAACGAACGGTTTGTGCTAGTTCCCCGCGGTTGGTCCCCATGATTGTCGTGTCACCTTGACCCAGGTGAGCTGCGGCAGAATCTAACCAGAATGCCGCCGTCGCGCCCTGTTGGAGCGCCGCAAACGTCGCGGCGGTGTCAAGCATCCCCGGAATTTCTCGTCTGAACCACTCCCGCGGTTGTTTCTTCGGTGCCAATGGTGAGCTATGCCGTACCTGTGCTTCCTGGCGCGGCGCTAGCGCCAGAAAGTTCTCGACCACGCGAGTGCCCTCGGTGGACTGCAGTGCTGCTGGGTCAGCATGGAGGCCCCAGTGGTTGGTCCCGTTGACTCGAAACGCAAGCACGGCATCATCGTCATCGACCGCATGGACACGAAATATCGCCGAATCCATGGTGGCCCATCGAGGCGAATGGTAGCTCGTCAGCTGGGCGCGTTGCGGCACGCCGGCAAAGATTCCGGTGTCGGTATGTCGGTGCGCCACCCGTTGCCCATAGTTCGGTTGGCCAGCTGCTGTTTCGGTGTGACTATACAGCCGGGCCAGTTGGTCAGCGCCAGATCCGATACCCAACACAGGCAGGTTCGGCACGGCCTGTAATGCCTGCAATTGAGCATCGGCGGTGCCATGACTGACCACCACGTGGGTGTAATCCGTCAGGTTGACCGTAGCCAGCTCGGCGGCGGGAACGATATCTACCGCCCCGAGCTGGTGTGCCAGAATCCTCGTGGTGAAACCGTGATTGTCAATGACGAGTATCATGCGCCGACCCCTGTTGGCGGGGTTACTTACCTTGGGCGGCGACGGCAGCAGCACCAGCTGCCGCGGCGTCTGGATCCAGAAAGCGTGCTGCGCCACGGGCTTTCATGTCTTCGCCGAGTTCGTAGGCGAAAGGTACACCGGTTGGTAGGTTGAGTTCGGCAATGGCGTCATCTGAAATGCCTTCCAGATGTTTCACGAGGGCGCGCAGGGAGTTTCCGTGGGCCACAATGAGCACGGTTTTGCCCGTGACCAGCTGAGGGACAATGTTGTCGTACCAGTACGGAATCAGGCGGGTGACCACGTCTTTGAGGCACTCAGTGCGTGGAATGTCCTCGCCGAGCATGGCGTATCGTTCATCACGGTACTGCGAGAATTCGTGGTCATCTTCGAGCATCGGTGGCGGGGTGTCATACGAGCGGCGCCAGGTCATGAACTTTTCTTCACCGTGTTCCGCACGGATTTCAGCCTTGTTCATGCCTTGTAGAGCCCCGTAGTGTCGCTCGTTGAGGCGCCAGCTGCGCTGAGTTGGAACCCACTGGCGGTCTGCAGCCTCGAGCGCCAAATTGGCGGTCGTGATTGCGCGGCGCAGCAATGAGGTATGCACGACATCGGGCAGCAAGTTTTCGTCTTTCAGGAGCTGACCGGCATGAGCCGCTTCAGTGCGGCCTTTATCGGTCAATGGGACGTCCACCCAACCGGTGAATTGATTCAGTTCATTCCACGTCGATTGGCCGTGGCGCAGTAAGACAAGTTTTGATGTTGTAGCCATGACGGTCACTTTACCCGGTTAGTGGCTCCACATATCGAATTCACGTTTGGGACCGGCCAAGTACACACCAGCGGCGACGATGGAGGCGAGCCCGAACAGCCCGATTTGACCACCGTAAAGCACGGTCAATGAGGCTGACCCGAGCCCAAAAATCAGCGCCCCACCGAGGATAAGCAGCCAGGTGGATTTCGTCAGGTTGGTGTGATTTTCAAACTTGTCCCCGGACCGGCGCGCGGCGTCAGCCATCGCCCAAATCACCATACCGGCTCCCACCAGTGCCAGGGCTGCCTGCAGGCCGTATTCAATCATCAACGCCAGTTGCAAAAAATCCATGAGGTTAGTCTAGTGGGTGGTACTAGGCTAGTGGGTGCATGCTGTCAGAAAGGTTGTGTCGTGACGGGGCTATTTGTGGTGCTTGAAGGCGCTGATGGGTCGGGCAAGTCGACCCAAGTTACGGCCGTGGCCGCGGCATTGAGCGCGGCAGGCCGAGAAATACTCGTCACGCGAGAACCGGGCGGTTCCGATGTTGCCGAAACATTACGCACTCTCGTGTTGGATCCGGCAACTGACATCGACGATATGACCGAGACCCTGATATTCGCTGCAGCTCGTTCCGATCACATCGCCAAAACCATCGCTCCGGCATTAGCTGGGGGCAAGATTGTGATTTCGGATCGGTTCGTCGGCTCGTCGATTGCGTATCAAAGCGCCGGACGCGGCGTCAGCGAAGAGGCCGTGGCCGATATTAACCGCTATGCCACCGGCGGGATGACTCCAGATGTCACCGTGGTACTCGACCTCGATGAAGCCGTGGCCGGGACGCGCCGTGATGATCGCGGCCAACTTGTCGACCGCATGGAGTCAGCCCCCGACGGTTTTCAAGATGCAGTCCGCGCATCGTTCCTGCACCAGGCCGAAGCCGCACCGCAACGGCACCTGGTCCTCGACGCTGCACAGCCGTCTGAGACCATCACCGCCCAGATTCTCACCCACCTAAAAACGCAACATGGAGTGCAACTGTAATGGCCAACCCAGTCTGGCAGTCCCTGGCAGGTCAACGCGCGGCAGTGGAACAGCTCTCGCATCCAGAAACCATCAGCGCCCCCACACACGCTTGGCTCTTCACCGGACCACCCGGTTCGGGCAGGTCGATGGCAGCGCGGGCGTTTGCACAAACCTTGCAATGCGAACAGTCTGATCTGAAGGACCGGGGCTGCGGCGCCTGCCAGGCCTGCGCGACAATTGCCGCCGGTACACACGCCGACGTCAATATTGTCACCACCGAAAAAGTTTCCTACGCCATCGAAGATGTCCGCGATCTGGTAGCAGCAGCGCATGATCGTCCATCGACGGGCCGCTGGCGGATCATCATTATCGAAGACGCTGACCGCATGACCGAACGTGCCACCAACGTGTTACTCAAAGCCATTGAGGAGCCGCCAGAGCGCACCATTTGGATGCTCTCGGCGCCGTCGCCAGCCGATGTGCTGGTGACCATTCGGTCGCGTACCCGACACATCAACCTGGTGATACCCTCTGTCGAGGATGTCGCACAGCTGCTCACCAACCGTGACGGCATCGAACCGCAGCTGGCCGAAACCTGCGCACGTGCCTCCCAATCACACGTAGGGGTGGCACGCTGGCTGGCCCGCTCGCCGCAAGCCCGTGAGCGTCGCGATATGATTGTGAATCTGCCATTGACAATTCGTTCTGCTTCAGCGGCGATGGAGTCTGCAGAGAATCTGCACAAGCTGGTCCAGGATGAAGCCGAATCCTCATCATCGGATCGTAATGCTGCAGAACGCGCCAACCTGTTGCGTTCTTTGGGCTTGAGCGAGGATGAAACCATTCCGCGAAAGTTGCGAGTTCACGTCCGACGCATGGAAGATAACCAAACCGCACGCAACCGCCGTGCCATCCACGACGCGCTGGATCGAGCCATGATAGATCTCTCCGGTATCTACCGGGACCTGCTCGTCCTGCATTTGTCCAAAGACTCCGCATTGATCAATGAACACCTCCGTCCAACGTTGGACGAATACAGTGCCAATGTGACCGCAGAACACTGCCTGGGTGCTTCAGAAGCGATCACGCTCGCTCGGAGACGACTTGCCGGCAACGTCCCCCCGTTACTCGCGCTGGAAGCGATGCTGTTAGCATTTATTCCTCGTACTCGTCGCCACGCCGCTCTCTAACCAGCCAAAGGAAAAGCCGTGTCAAAACCCACCCGAACCCTGGCTGCTCTGGGCGCTGCGGCAGCACTCATACTCACCGCCTGTACCCCCAACGACGGTCCTGAGCCCACCGAGCAAGATCAGGCTGAGTCCGCACCCGAGGGTCTGGAGGCCTTCTACGATCAAGACATTGCCTGGGAGGACTGTGAAGGACAAGACGCATTTGAGTGTGGGACCATCGAAGTACCGATGGACTATGAAAACCCGGATGATGCCACGATCGATATCCACCTAACACGGTCCGTCGAGACCGCCGATGCACAGCCTGTGTTATTTAATCCGGGCGGCCCCGGCGCATCGGGTATATCATTCGTGCAGAATTCGCTGGGTTCGATGCTCTCTGACAATTTGGCCGAGAATATTTCGGCCGTCGGTTTTGATCCACGTGGTGTCGGCGCGTCAGAACCCGTCGAGTGTCTGAGTGCGGAAGAATTCGACGAGTCGCGTGAGATCGTCTTGGATCCTTCCACCCCCGAAGGTTGGGAAACTTCGATTGAAGAAAACGAAGCCTATGCAGAGCAGTGTTTAGAACGCTCTGGCGACATCGTAGGATTTGTCGATACCGCATCGGCTGCAAAAGATATGGATGTCATCCGTGCCGCACTCGGTGCACCTCAGTTGGATTACTTTGGCATCTCCTATGGCACCAAACTTGGCGCCACCTACGCAGAACTCTTCCCAGAACAAGTCGGTCAGTTCGTGCTCGACTCCGTACTGGCACCATCTGCTGAAACACTCGAGGTAACCAAAGCTCAATCTGCAGGCTTTGAACAATCTCTGCGTGCCTGGGCCGACTGGTGTGCCGAAACTGCTGAGTGCAACGTCGGCGAAGATGATGACGCCGAGTCAGTGATGACGGCTGTGACGGATTTCATCGACCGGGTTGAAGACGAACCGCTGACATATCCCAATGGTCGAAGCCAACCAATTTCGGATGTATTCTTCGGTATTGTAACTCCACTGTACTCGCGTGACAGCTGGGAATTACTTGCATTGGCGTTTGAACAAGGCATCGAAAATGACTATGCGAGTTCTCAATATCAGCCCCTGTTTTTGGTTTTTGCGGATGCGTACCACGGCCGTGATCAGGCCGGTGAGTACTCGAATGACACAGCAGCTTTCAATGCCATTAATTGCCTGGACTACACCGGCAGCAACAAAACCTATGAGCAAGCCGATGCAGAGGCCGAAGAAATCGCTGCCGATGCACCGATCTTTGGACCATATATGTCCTATTCCACCGGATGTAACGGCTGGCCAGTCGATCCTGCCGAACCTATCGGCGATACGGTAGCCGAGGGGTCCGACCCAATTGTGGTAACCAACCTGACTTCAGATCCAGCGACCCCGATCCACTTCTCACACGAGCTTGCGGATGAACTCGACAACAGCATTCACATCACGGTGGAAGGTGAAGGCCACGGAGCTTACTCCCCTGACAACGAGTGCATCGTCGAAGCCATCGACAACTACATTCTCAACGATGAGCTGCCCGAAGACGGCATGGTGTGTGCGTAAAGTTCCAGTGCATTTTGACCAATGGGTTCTCAACTGGCTATGATCTCATATCGGACTACGTTGCAAAACGTTGTCTGATGCCGACTTAGCTCAGCTGGTAGAGCAGCTCCCTCGTAAAGAGCAGGTCACCGGTTCAAATCCGGTAGTCGGCTCTCGTCACTTGAAGAGGTATGCCCCGGTTCCATGCGTTTCGCAGGAGCCGGGGCATTTTTCTTACCTGGGGGATCGTTATTTCTCGGTGACGGGCTTATCCTCTGCCTGTCCCTCGGTCTCGTTCTGCGCTTCTTGAGCCGCGTCTTCCACATCGGTGGCTGGACGAACGGGGCGAGATCCTTTGATGAAGAAGGCACTGATGAAGCCGACAAACGCGACCGCAGTGGCAACGATAAAGGAGACATTGACCCCGTGGACAAGTCCGTCATCTCCGTGCTGCACTGGATCCAGAGCAGCACCGGTCATGACCGTCACTAGTACTGCAGTACCTACCGATGCCGCCACTTGTCGCATCGTATTATTGAGGGCGGTGCCGTGCGGGATCATGCGTTGTGGTAGCTGGTTCAAGGCTGCGGTAGTGACGGGCATAATCACCATGGCCGTACCGAACATGCGCACAGCATTCACTACAGCCAAATACGTGAACGTGGTCGCGGGCGTTAATGTGGTGAACATAAACGTGGTGACGGTCAGTAACGCGAAGCCGGTAATTGCTAGCCACTTCGCCCCAATACGGTCAAAGATTCGTCCGGTGACCGGTGACATCAGACCCATGATGACTGCACCTGGCAGCAGCATCAGCCCAGATTCCGTTGCGGTGAAGCCGGCCATATTCTGCATGTACAGCGGCAGAATGATCATCCCGCCGATCATGGCGATGAACACTGCCATGCCGAGCAGGGTGTTCAGCGTGAACATAGTGTATTTCAGAATGCGCAGTTCCAACATTGGTTCTTCCAATATCAGCTGACGCCAGATGAATAGGCCCAGAGTGATGACACCGATGGCCAATGGGACCATGACTTCGTAGCTGACCCAACCGGTGTTTCCTGCACTCCCGAAGCCAAAGAGGAGACCGCCAAAGGCTAATGACGACAATACGATGGACAGCGAGTCCAGTTTCGGATTCGTTCGTTCGGTGACATTATCCAAGATGAAGTACGCGATAATCAGGTCGATCACCGCGATCGGCAGCATCATTATGAACAGGGTTTCCCAGGGGAAATGTTCGACGATCCAGCCCGACAAGCTTGGGCCAATAGCGGGTGCAAATGAGATGACCAACCCGAAGGTACCCATCGCTTGACCGCGTTTGTCCATCGGGAAAATCGCGAACAGAATGGTTTGCATCAGCGGAATAATGATTCCGCCGCCAGCAGCTTGCACGAAACGACCTGCTAGCAGGACCGAGTAGGTTGGCGCGAGGATCGCAAGAATCGTGCCAAGACTAAACAGGCCCATTGCCGTAAAGAACAAACTTCGCGTGGAAAATTTCTGGACGAGAAATGCGGTGACAGGGATCATAATGCCGTTGACGAGCATGAAGATCGTGGTCACCCACTGCGCTGAGTTGGCAGTGATGTCAAAATCGAGCATCAAGGCTGGCAGTGCGGTGTTCATCAGCGTCTGGTTCAGGATGATGACGAATGCGCCCGATACGAGCACAGCTAAGACCACGTTGCGGTTGATCGGCTTTTTGCGCTTCGATTCGGCTTTTGACAGTTTCGTGCGCTCGTACTGCGCCTGGTTGTACCGACTTTCTACCGTCGGTATAGAGCCGGTAACTTCGCTAGCCAATCGGGGTCATCTCTCCTCTAAGTCGTCGCATTCCAAAGTCCATATAATTCACTATCAATCCGCAGCAACAGCATGATCGTTAAACAGGTCGACCTGCTCGCACCGACGAAATGCCATATCAATCAGTTCGTTCAGTGGTTCCTCGCCTCGGGTGACCCAGCGTCGCATAGCCACACGAACCAAGCTGACGGCCATTGCAGCAAGCAACTCGGGAAACACGTCATCATCCAGTTCGGTGCCCATGCGCTCTGCCAGCGCCTGCGCAAAGGTCTGTTCGACCAGGGCAATCTTCCCCAACTGATAGGCCATCAACGATGGGTGGGCTTGCGTCAGCCGTTGACGTGCTAACACGCGCTCTCGGTCGGCTGGTTCTTCACCAAAGTATTCAGTGTTCATGATCGCCTGATGCAACGCTCGCATTGGCGGCTCATGAGCGGGCCGGTCTAGTAGCAAAGCCCGCACTTGCACCGCACTCTCGGCGGCTTCGGTGACAAGTGCGTCTTCTTTGCTTTCGAAATAATTGAAGAATGTGCGAGGCGAAACGCCAGCAGCTTGAGCTATCCCTTCCACGGTAAGACTCTCAACCCCGTCGTCTAGGGCGAGGTCCAGGGCAGCACTTCGAATGGCACGTCGTGTCTCAAGTTTTTTCTGTTCACGGCGGCCCAGCGAGACGTCTTCCACAAATTGCATAGAAGACGATACTAAACAAAACTTGCACACTGTGCAAGTTTTTTATTGTCACTCTGACTGACCGATACATCACTGGTGACATGGGGCACAGGCGAGTTATTCTGTAGCGCTCTCCGGCCGTGCTGCTTGCCAGCGTCGGTAGGACCAAATCGTCAGCACGATCACCACTGCCCATCCGATCCCCACAACGGCGCCATGCCAAATGTTTGGAGCTGAGATGAATGCGCCGATGGCAACCAGGGAGATCTGACCTGGGATGACCGCGATAATACTGGCCAGCATGTAAGCCCGTTGGCCCACGCCGAACGCCCCACTGCCATAGTTGATGGGCCAATAAGGGAAGCCAGGCAGCAACCTGAGCATAAACACTGCTTGAAACCCGGCCTGATCCAGGTGGCGTTCAACCGTGCTGTGATGTGAACCCAACAATTTAGCGGTCGCTTCACGTCCGAGACCACGAGCCATCCAGTATGCACCCCAGCAGCCGATGAGGACCCCAATGACCGACAGGATGGTTCCTTCGACCACGCCAAAGAGCAATCCGGCCGTCACGGCCATGACGGTCACCGGAATCGGAGTCAACCCCACCACGGCGTAGATACCGATAAAGATCAGCCATGCGGCCCACCCCCAAGAAGCGATGAGGTCACGCAACTCGTCGGCGGAAGGCAGTTGGACGTTGAACACTAACCAGAGCAGCAGAAGGAGCACTACGACAAGTGCTGTATTGCGGATGAGTGATTCCCATGCGAAACGAGAGGAATCCGTTTCGTTGCGGTCCTGCCCACCGGGCGCGTTTCCGTCTTGCGTTGACGACATGCCACCACTGTAGTGCTCAACGTGCAGTGAGCGCACCTGTTTGTATTCTGCTCGAGCGATAGAACTGTTAGCGCTTTGTGAGTTCTTGA
Organism: Yaniella soli; assembly: GCF_054782375.1. Classification (NCBI taxonomy): domain Bacteria; kingdom Bacillati; phylum Actinomycetota; class Actinomycetes; order Micrococcales; family Micrococcaceae; genus Yaniella; species Yaniella soli. The sequence continues at coordinate 141,216 of NZ_BAAGSP010000006.1, read as the reverse complement.
GCTGCCGTGACAGATTCCAATACTTTTTCTGCTCGCATACCGACCGATTGAATATCTGCTTGGCCACGCTGAAACATAGCAGCTGCCTGAGCCGTAGCGGCGAGATCATTGGCGGCGCGAGACATCAAACGATGGATATCGTTTGCTCCGGGTGGCACATCAAGATCACGTTCGCCAAAACGTTCACGTGCGTCAGAACAGATGGTGCGGACTGTTTCAAGCGCGTCAGTCAATACATTGCCCGCATTGACGAGCCCATTCTGTTCTTCTTTCGAAATCTCGTGTTGCCGGTCTGGCGCAATAATTTGCCAGTACCGATCCAGCGAGCGGGCAAAACGGTCATGAGCATGGCGCCACAACAGGGTGCCAAGCTCTTGATCGAGTTTCTTTGCCTCACGACGGCGGGCAAACGGGCGGGGTCTCATCACCAATCAGTGTCTCATACTGTCAACACGATTTTTCCAACACGGTCTGGCTCTGCAAAACGTTCGTAAGCTTCTGCGGTCTCTGCGAGCGCAAACGTTTGGGCAATGAGCGGGTCAATCTTCCCTTCGGTAAACAGCGGCCAAATCTGCTCGGCCACACCGCGAAGAATTTCGCCTTTTTCCGATGCTGTGCGTGGACGCAGAAGATTGCCCGTCAGCACCGCTTGCTTGGCCATGAGCCGTAGAAAATTGATTGGCCCCTTGATACCGCCTTGAGTGCCAATGACGACCCAACGGCCACCGTGTGCAAGGGCTCGCATATTATCTTCAGAGTATTGGGCGGCAACGATATCGAGAATAATGTCAGCACCGTGACCATCGGTGATCTCGTCGATGCGTTCCACAAAATCCTCGGTTCGATAGTTTATGCCGTGGGCCCCGAGAAATTGCGCATACTCGACTTTCGCGTCGGAACCTGCCGTGGCGATTGGCTGGCCACCCATCGCTTTCACCATTTGGACGGCCATCGTGCCGATACCTCCGGCGCCCCCATGTATGAGGACTCGATCGCCCTTTTGAAATTTTGCGGTCATGAAAACGTTGAACCATACGGTGGCGGCTGTCTCGACAATACCTGCGGCTTCAATGGCATCGAGCTGATCTGGCACAGGCAGCACCTGGAGCGCATCCACAACCACGTATTGAGCATAACCACCACCAGCGAGCAGCGCGCATACGCGGTCATCGACGTTCCAATCGGATACGCCCTCGCCGACCGCGGCAATAGTCCCAGCTACTTCGAGGCCAGGAATATCCGTGGCGCCTTCTGGCACGTTGTAACCTCCGATGCGCTGGAGCACATCGGCGTTGTTGATGCCAGCAGCTTCAACTTTGATCAACACCTCCCCTGCTGCCACCTTCGGTACATCCTGGGAGACGAGGCGAATATCAGCAGGATGCTCCTTGCTGAGTTTGTCGACGCCGCGCTGAGGAATAAAGCGAATTGCTTGCATTTGTGGAGGTAAGGACATATGTTTCATCATCGTCATTCAGGTTCGCTGGCGTCAACGTATGGCCGTCCCAGCCCTCAGCCTGCCCGATTAGGCACGTGCGGGTTTCAGCGGGTACACTGTTACCTCGTCTGGATGGTTGTCCGAGCGGCCGAAGGAGCTGGTCTTGAAAACCAGAGGGCGGCAACCCCGTCCCGGGGGTTCAAATCCCCCACCATCCGCTGACGAGGCCCCCGAATCATCGCGATTCGGGGGCCTTTCGCCTTGCTTGACCCCTCTCACGCGTCACGGCCGGGCTCTCAACGCGACGGAGGAGCCGACCCCTGGCATCCCGAGGCTATATCTCTGGCCTCCTCTCGGCGTCGATGATGTAGGGGGCCATGTAGTCACTCGCTAGTCTCACCTACCCGAATTTTCTCCGGCAATTGTCCTCGTGGATACGACGCGTCCAGCACTTCTCTCACCGTCTTGCGAGCAGGTTCGCTACCGATGAAATGGGCTAAGCAACATGAGCACTTTTCCTGGGCCTGCTGTCCAACATTCGCCACCTGAAATACCCACCGGCGGCAAGGGATCTCGAGTCCCTCATGATCTGCAATCCCTAGGGAGCGGGTGAAATTCATCGATTATTCTCGCGCCACCATTCAATATCGCTTTTTCATGCTGAATTCTGGAAAGATTTGCGCTTTATTTGATACTCCGAAAACCGGTTTTCGTCGCAAATCGGCCACTTCAACTGTCGGGAAATGTCCCGTCACGCTAAGCTGAAGCTCGTTGGACCACCCCGCAAACTGTCCGAGCAGCGCGAGGACAACAGGAGAAGCACGGCTGGGATGACCCGCGAAACAGCGGGGGAAGAAGCCGCTTCGAGATGGTTCATGCAAGAGGCTTGTAACCGCGTCAAGAATCTCAAAACTTGATGTAATGCCAGAGATGACTTTGGCGATAGTCAGCTATGAGCCGCAGGACGACGGAGGTGTGTGCGACTGGAACGTGACTGATCTGCCTTGCAATTTTTGAGCACTGGAGGAGTATTTTCTGAAGACTCATACGGCACCAAATCTCGCGGGGAATCCGCCGAAAAAGCGGACAGGCGGCACAGTCATCACGATTTCGACGCTGCTCGCATTTTCACACGGATTGCAGATGTATGCGATCGTTCCTGCATATCCAACGTTGACCACAGAGCTCGGCTTGAGTTACTCACAGGTCGGGTTGATGGTGTCACTGTGGTTCCTGGGGTATTCGATTGCTCATGTGCCGGCAGGTTTTCGCAGCAGCTGCCTGGGGTTTGAAACACGTCGCGGTCTGGGGCGGCCTGATAACCGCCGTCTCTAGCGGCCTGATTGCCATGTCCGGGTCCTATGGATTCATGCTGACCTCGCGCTTTATCGGTGGCATCGGCATGTCTTTGGTCGTCGCATCCATTTTCCCGTTGGGTAACTACTGGTCTAAACCTGAAAACGGCAAACTCGTGGCCGGCATCCTCAACGGCCTGGGATTGACCGGAGGCTCTGCTGTTGGACTGTACGTCTGGACAATCCTCACGGAGGCTATGGACTGGCGAAGCAGCCTGTGGATTGCGACCGGGATCGGTATCGTCATTGCACTGGCCGCAGCCGCGCTCATCGAGATTCCGAAAAATATGGATGAGCTCGAAGGTGATGAGTTTAGCTGGGCCAACACGAAGAAGGTATTGACATCGAAGACCATGTGGGGCATCGGTATCGTCAGTGTTGCCGCCTACGGGGCATTCTTTACGGTGTCCCAGCTCGGCCCTGGGTTTGCTGAAACCGAGCACGGTTTCAGCTCCTCACACGCCAGCCTGCTGGGCCTGGTCATGCTGTTGGTGGGTATCCCAGGTTCAATCCTCGGCGGTATCTTCGCAGACCGCGCCAAGAAATTCCGTTCCACACTATGGGTCCCAGCGACTATCATCGTCGTCCTGTTGGCGCTCATACCACTCGTCAGCAATGTTCTACTGTGGGTCGTCCTCAGCCTGATCGGCGTCTTCGGCATGATGTATCTCTCCCCCGCCAGCGTGTCACCAAGTGAATACCCCGAAGAAGTCTCGAGTCAGGACTTCGCAACGGCATTGGGCCTGGTACTGACGCTTGGCAACTTGGGCGCGGTCGTCGTCCCCTACGTCTACACATTGGGTACCCAGCTCGGTAGCTCCGCTCTCGGTTGGTGGCTCGTTGCCGGGCTATCGGCGCTGAGTTTGCTGGGCATCCGGATGGCGAAGGAATCTCGTGGAAAACGCTCGAACCATGAGGTCACCTCCCAACGGGTTGTTGAGCACGTCGACCAGAAGGTCAGGATCTAGGTCTGCACGACACACCGTCGGGGCATGATGCAGTATCCACTGCGTCATGCCCCGAGATATTTAAGGAGTCTTTATTAAGGCTCCAACTCGGTTCGGCAGCGTTTATAGCAGGATCGGGGCGTTACGGATTCGCTATTCTCCCTCAACTGTGTAATGTTAACCCTTGTTCAACTAAGGAGTTGAAACTCACGAAAAGTGGGTTTGACTAAGGCGCGCGCCGAAGAGTATCCGGGCCTGTGCAGCCAGTCGAAATCCTGCGTGAGTGCCCGACCTGGTTTGAAATGTTGTGCTTTAACCACGGCAACTGTTCTGTGGCGATGCGTTTAATCGTTGCATCGGAGTGAGCCTGCGCGAGAGGTCGGGCCGTATGGCGCAAGAGGCGCCATATTGGACGTTCGAGCGAAAGGAATGCTGTGCCACCTGCATCGCAAGGTCAAGAATTATTCCAAATATCCATCCCTGTCGTGGTGTTGTTGATCGTCCTCTTTTACGGAGGAACTCTGCTCATGTCATGGTTCATCAGCCGTAAAAAGGAGAACGCTGATGATTACATGACTGCTGGAAACAAAATCGGTTTCGGTGTTTCCGCGGCCTCCATGACAGCTACCTGGATCTGGGCGTCGTCGATGTACGCATCGGCCGAGGCTGGATATAACTACGGTGTCTCTGGACCAATCCACTACGGACTCTGGGGCGCGCTGATGATTCTGTTCATCTATCCCTTCGGTAAACGCATTCGAAAAGTGGCACCCAGAGCGCATACGCTAGCCGAAGTCATGTATGCACGGCATGGCCGCTCTTCACAACTGATGCTGGCTGGCTCCAATGTTCTGGGCTCCACCATCTCTCTCACCTCAAATTTTATTGCTGGCGGAGCGCTCTTCGCGATCCTGACGCCTCTGACATTTGGCACCGGCATTGTCGTCGTGGCGGCCGGTGTACTGCTCTATACCCTGTGGTCCGGTTTCCGCGCTTCTGTTCTGACCGACTTTGGGCAGGTAATGGCCATGCTCGGGGCCACCGCCATCATCATTCCGGTGGTCTTCTTCGCCGCCGGCGGCCCGAGCATGTTCGAAGCTGGCGCCGCTGCCGGCAACGTAACCGCTGAACAGCAAAATTTCTTCTCATCCGAAGCGTTCATGAACCAAGGCGCACCCTACATTGCTGCCGTCCTCGCCTACGCCATCGGAAACCAAACGATCGCTCAGCGTCTCTTTGCGGTACGTGAAGATCTCATCAAACCAACGTTCATTACCGCAACGGTCGGGTACGGTGCCACGATTATCGGCATCGGCATGTTCGGCGTCATTGCACTATATATTGGTCTCGAACCACTTGATGGAGACCTCAACAACCTCATCCCACAGATGGCTGGCACATATCTCGGCCCAGTGCTGTTGTGCCTGGCATTCATCATGATCATCGGCTCGCTGTCGTCGACCGCCGACTCAGATCTTTCCGCACTGTCGTCCATTGTGATGACCGATATTTACGGTCAAGGCAAGGGCCGCGGCAAGGCAAACCCACGTACCATGCTGCTCATCGGTCGTGTCACCATGATCGTCGCCACGGCGGCCGCACTCTATTTCGCGACGGCGCAGTTCAGTATTCTGGACCTCTTAGTGTTCGTCGGCGCGATGTGGGGTTGCCTGGTCTTTCCGGTCATCGCATCGTTCTACTGGAAGAAGATCACAAACGCAGCCTTCACCACGTCAGTGCTGGCCGCCCTGGTCTTTTTCTTACCTGTTCGCTTCGAATGGATCCCCGTCGATGGCATCCTGGGTTACGGCGTAGAGCTCATTTCGATCGTTGGGGTCGGCGTCATCCTTGGCATCATGGGCTTCGGGTTCTTCGGCATGAAACCAGCCCTGATCATCGCGACAGTCGCCATGGTCGCGGTCTTGCCCTTCAGTTTCGACTACCTACGGGACTATCCAGTGTTGACCGGATCACTTGTGGCCTACGCGGTGAGCTTCCTCGTGTGCTACTTCATGTCCGTGCGGTCCAAAGAAAACTTTGACTACTCGGTGATTCAGAAGATCACCGGTGACTTCGATCCTGAGGAAGAAGAGCTCACAGAGACCGAACTTGTCTCAGTCAAAAACACAACCGGGAAGAAACAAGGAGAATAATATGACTGCTGGACTGACCTTTTACATTCTGATGTGGCCGGTACTGGTGGCCGGCGGCATGTTCGTCATCGCACGTGGGTTCTTCAAGGATTGGGCTGAAGCCCGCCGCGAGAGACGCACGATTATCTAACGACTCGACGTTGACAAATTCCCGTCCGCTTGTGGACTCGGCCGTAGCCGGTTCCGCAAGCCGACGGGAATATTTGGTTAACCACTGCGCAGCATCCCAGAGGGCCGATACACTACAAAGCACCATGAAGCATCCCTCAGGTGAGACACTTTTAGACCGAATCCTGCGCATTCTGTCGGCATTTGATGCCCGGCGCAGACAGCTTTCCGTTGCAGAACTCTCCCGGCTCGCCGATATTCCCCTGGCCACGACCTATCGCCTCGTAACCCAGCTCAGTACCGAAGATATCCTCACCCGCTATCCCGACGGCACCGTCGGTCTCGGGATGCGCCTGTGGGAACTCGTCGCCCGTTCCTCCCCCGCCGTCAGCCTGCGGACGGCCGCCATGCCGTTTCTTGATGACGTGCAAGCCATATTCCGTCAACACACCCAACTCTCGGTGCTCGATAATCACGAAGTCTTGGTGGTGGAACGTCTCTCATCGCGCAACTCCGTGGTCAACCAGGCGACGGTGGCAACCCGCATGCCACTCCATACCGTCTCCATGGGATTGGCACAGCTCGCCTTCCAACCCGGCTACATCGTCGAAGAATATTTCACCACACACCCCGAAGTTGCAGACATGAACTACCCGACGACCGGCGATATCCACACGACCCTGACCAAAATCCGACGCGAGGGCTACGCCATGCTGGACGGCATGCTCGACGATGGCACCACCGGCGCAGCCGTCCCGGTGTTCAACACGCTGACCGGGCGCAACCGAGTCGCTATTGCCGCAATTTCCGTCGTCGTCCCCGAAGACTTTGAACAACGTTCCGCCGTCATCCCGGTCCTGATGGCTGCCTCGCGGGGCCTCTCCCGGGCGCTGCACCCACTCCCCGAGCCCACATAATTCTCATTGCGTGAGAATCCAGTGGCGTGGAGCACTCCATGTATCCGACACTGAGAGGGTAGGTCACGTTGAGCTGAGTCGACAGGAGTTGAAATGACCACACAGACAGAAACCACACAGGTGGGTATTGTCGGCGGTGGGCCGGCCGGTTTGATGCTATCGCACCTGCTGCAACGCGCCGGCATCGACAACATCGTGTTGGAAGCACGCGATTACGACACGATCAAAAATACGCACCGCGCGGGCATTTTAGAAACCGGCGCTGTGGAACTGCTGACCGACTACGGCGTGGAATCCCGCGTCAAAGACATCGGCTATGAACACCACGGCATTGACCTGCGGTTCGACGGAGAATCACATCGCATTAATTTCAAAGAGCTCATTGACGCCTCCGTTTGGCTCTACCCGCAAAACGAAGTCTTCGTAGATCTTGCGGCAGCTCGTGCTCGTGACAACGGCGATGTGCGGTATGAACATACCGTCACCGATCTGACCGAAGTGGAAAGCGACCGCCCCAAGATCCATTACACCAACGAGCAGGGCGCTTCAGGCGTCATCGAAGCACAGATCGTGGTGGGCACCGACGGTTCGCGTTCATATTGTCGTCGGGCTATTCCCTCCGAGACACGCCTCGAACACAAGATCGAGTACCCCTTTGCCTGGTTTGGCATCCTGACAGAAGCCCCACCGAGTGCAGAGGAGCTCATCTATGCGAACTCTCCGCGTGGTTTTGCACTGATCTCTCAGCGCAACGAGACGGTGCAGCGTCACTATTTCCAGTGTGATCCCGAAGAAAATCCCGACGACTGGACCGAGGACGAGATTTGGGCCGAACTGCAGGCACGCGTCGACGGACCAGATGGCTTCCAACTCAAACGCGGACCGATCTTTGAAAAAACTGTGCTGAAGTTCCGCTCGTTCGTGGCCGAGCCCATGCGCTGGGGCAACCTGTTTCTGGCCGGCGACGCGGGGCACACTGTGCCACCAACCGGAGCGAAAGGGCTCAACCTAGCACTTGCCGACGTCAAGGTACTCTTCAGCGCACTCGAACAGTACTTCACCAACGCGGACAGCACCGGCATTGACAACTACTCTGAAACTGCACTCAAGCGGGTTTGGAAAGCGCAGAACTTCTCCTACTGGATGACCAGTATGCTGCACACCCGCGAGGATGCCAGCTCATTTGAAACCCGTCGTGCCATCGGTGAGTTGCACACCGTGGTGGGTTCCACATATGGCAAACAATACCTCGCCGAATCCTACTGCGGCTGGCCGCACGAATAATTCACACGACGAAAGGAATGCGACGTGTCTACTCAAAACACTCCTCGCCTGGACCCGCTGGCCACAGCAGACTCCCAGGACACCATCGATACCGAAATCCAAGATATTCAGACGGCCTACCAGTCTGCGCTCGCGGATCCCACACAAGAAGAAACCCAACCGCGGCTGAACTACCCGCCGTATCGGTCCTCGCTGCTGCGCCACCCGACCAAGGATCTACACCACACCGATCCCGAAACCATTGAATTGTATTCACCGGCCTTTGGGCACCGTGATGTACACATGTTGGAGTCAGACTTGACCATCCAGCACAACGGCGAGCCGATCGGCGAGCGCATCGTCATCCGCGGACGGGTACTCGATGGTAATGGTCGCCCGGTGGCCGGTCAGCTCATCGAAGTCTGGCAGGCCAACGCCGCCGGACGGTATATCCACAAACGCGACCAGCACCCGGCACCGATCGATCCGAACTTCTCGGGCGTGGGCCGCGCCATCACCGGTGCTGACGGCTCCTATGAGTTCACCACCATCAAGCCGGCACCGTATCCGTGGAAGAACCATCACAACGCTTGGCGGCCCGCCCACGTGCACTTCTCGCTGTTCGGCACTGACTTCACCCAGCGCATGATTACGCAAATGTATTTCCCCGGTGATCCACTATTTGCCCTGGACCCGATTTACCAGTCGATCACCGACCAGAAGGCGCGCGATCGCCTGGTCGCCACCTATGATCACTCGGTCACAACTCACGAATGGAACACCGGTTACTGGTGGGACATCGTCTTGACCGGATCCCAACAAACTTGGATGGAGGACGAAGACCATGACCACTAATGATCTCACCCCAACGCCCGGCCAGACCATCGGGCCATTCTTCGGATACTTTAATGCCGCCGAAAGTGTCCACCTCCCATTTGAAAATGGGGACAACCTCGTACCACCCGGCGACGCGCGTGCCGTCCAACTGATCGGAACCGTCTACGACGGTGAGGGCAACCCGATCCCCGATGCGATGATCGAAATCTGGCAGGCCGATGAACACGGCAACATCCCCAACCAGGACGGCTCACTCATTCGTGATCCGTTCGCGTTCACCGGTTGGGGTCGGGCAACCACCGATAATGTGGGCACCTACCGTTTCACCACCGTCGAGCCCGGCGCGACCGATGACGGCAAAGCACCCTTCATCCACATCGTCGTCTTCGCTCGCGGTCTGCTGAACAAACTGCATACCCGCGCCTACATCCCGGATACCGATGGTCTTGATGACGATGCGACCATTGCGGCACTGGGTGAGCGCGGACAGAACTTGATCGCGACCCGCGACGGCAAACGACTGGTCTTCGATATACATCTGCAGGGCGAACAGGAGACCGTGTTCTTCCAGTTCCCCGGCATGACGTACCCGAAACCATAGGTTCACTCACCGATACCCGCTCGTCAATACGAGCGGGTATCGTTGTGTTTATCCCCAACCAAAGGACCCGCATCCCGTGAATGATTTCGGATTACTCAATCCCGCCTGGGCCGGGACCCGGGCGGCTGAACTCACCTCAGATGCCGCGTTCGGCCAAGCCATGCTCGATGTCGAAGCAGCGTGGTGCCGCGCCCAAATTCGGTTCGGAACCGCACCGGAATCCATCGCCAATGCCGTCGACGCGGCCTCGAAAATCGCCGACTATGACCTCGCGGCACTCGCCGAGCAGACCCCCGACGGCGCCAACGCTCTCATCCCGTTGTTGAGCGCGCTTCGCGCCAAAGTCGCCGAGCACGATCCAACGGCAGCTGGCTACGTCCACCGCGGCGCTACCTCGCAGGACATCATCGATTCCGCGCTGATGCTGGTGGCAGCTCGCGTGGGCGAATACGTCGTGGGCAACGTGAAAACCACGGTGCGAGAGCTGACGGCACTCGCCGATCAGCATGCACACACGGTGATGATCGGCCGATCGCTGGATCAGCACGCCCAACCCATCACCTTCGGATTTCGAGTCTCCCAGTGGATTGAAGCACTCGGCTCGGCCGGCCAACACTTCGAACGAACGCTTGCCTCACTGCCTGTGCAGTGGGGTGGTGCGGTCGGCACGTCGACGTGGTGGGTGGATTATTTCAAGGCACAACAGCCCGAGTCCGATCCGATGGAGCTGGTGAATCGTCAGCGGGATCTCCTCGCCGAAGAGCTCGGGCTCGGCGCCGCATCGGTGTGGCACGCCAACCGAGTGCCCGTTCTGCAGTTGGCCCAAAGCGCATTTCAGATCACGGCCGCCGCTGCCAAACTGGCCAACGACGTCCTCACTGCGGTCCAAGCTGAGCACGGCGAGCTGTCGGAACCGACCAAAGCCGGGCGCGGTGGCTCCTCAGCGATGCCGCATAAGCACAATCCGGTCCTGTCGATCCGACTGAAGCATGCCGCCCAACAAGCCAGTGGCGACTTGAACACCTTACAAACCGGCGTCATCGCCAATACCGCCGAACGTGCCGATGGTGGCTGGCATACCGAATGGGCCGCGCTGCGCAACATATTGCGCACCACCGGGGCCGTCAGTGAAGTACTGGCCGAGCTCGCCGGTGGGCTCGAAGTCCACGCCGATGCGATGCGGCGCAACCTGGATATCCATGGAAACTATATTTTTCTGGGCCGGATCAGCAATTGGCTTGGTCCAATCGTTGAGGCCCACGGTGGCGCCGAACCTGGCGATGGTACGCAACTGGTCAGCAGTATCTGCCAGGAGGCCATCGCCGCCCAAGACGATATGGCCCAGACCCTGGTGACCAAACTGCCTGCAGGCGTGGTCACGGTATCGGCCGTAGAAAAGATGTTGGATCCTGCCGGGTATACCGGCGGAGCTGCGAGTCTCGTGACAGCAGTCAATGCACGTTATAGAAAGTGGAGCACATGAGCGAACCAAAGATCTCGGGTATTCAATTCACCGAACAAGACCCTTCCAAACCACTGCTGATCCTGGGCCCAGGCATCGGCACAGCGGTCGAACCCCTGTGGGGCAAAACAGCCCAACTGCTGGCTGAACACTATGAGATCATCGGCTACGATCTGCCCGGCCACGGACGTTCAGAACCCTCCACCGAGCAGTGGTCGTTGGATCACCTGGCCAATGTGGCAGCGCGCATCGCCACAGATGCGACCGTCGGCACCGAGAGGAAAGTCTTTTTCGCCGGCGTCTCGCTCTCGGGTGCGGTGGCCCAGCGCGTGGCCGCACTGCACGGCAACGTGTTCGACCGCGTGGCCATGGTATGTTCCTCGCCAAAATTTGGGACACCCGAGGCGTGGCAAGAACGCGCAGACTTTGTCGCCAAAGCGGGCACACCCGCCATGGTAGAGCGCGCTTCGAAGACATGGTTTGCCCCCGGATTCATCGAGGCGCACCCGACGGAATCCACCGCACTGTTGCATTCGCTGCAGGACGCGGATCGGTTCTCCTATGCGCACGCCGCAATTGCGCTGTCCGAATTCGATATGACCGATCAACTCTCCAGCATCTCAACACCCATGCTCGCACTGGCTGGCGCCGAAGATCCGGTGTCACCGCCGGAACATGCCAAGACCGTCGCAGCGACAGTCCAAGATGGTCAAGCCGCGGTGCTGGACAACGTAGCCCACCAGGCACCAGCCGAAGACCCCGAAGGTACGGCACACATCCTGCACGCCTTCTTCAGTGGCCAGAGCGTGGAGCAGTCTTCAGGCGATACGCCAATGCATGAGATCTATGACGCAGGCATGACGGTCCGCCGCGAAGTGCTCTCGGATGCTCACGTCGACCGTGCCACAGCCAACGCTGACGAGTTCACCGAAGACTTCCAAGAACTCATCACCCACTATGCCTGGGGCAGCATTTGGACCCGGCCGGGCATTGACCGCCGGATGCGTTCTGCCGTAACCCTGACCGCCATGGTTGCGGGCAGCTACTGGGAAGAACTAGCCATGCACGTCAAGGCCGCGCGCCGCAATGGCTTGAGCGTGGACGAGATCAAAGAGATCCTGCTCCAAACAGCCATCTACTGCTCGGTGCCCGCAGCAAACGTCGCCTTCTCCGTCGCAAAGAAAGCTCTAGCGGAGTACAACGAAGAAGCGTAACCAAACATGCACTTCCGTCTGGTACCGCAATTCGCTAGAGTGGAGAATATCGCAGAGTGAACTTACGTTCGCACAGCGAACAACTCTTTTTGAGGTTCGGAAGGAATCATGCAGCAGGTATACATTTACGATGCACTACGCACGCCATTCGGTCGTCTCGGCGGCGGACTCGCAGGCGTGCGCCCCGACGATATGGCCGCGACCGTCATCACCAAGCTCGTCGAGCGCTACCCCAACCTCGACACCGCCAAGATTGATGACGTCGTCTTTGGCAACGCCAACGGTGCCGGCGAAGAAAACCGCAACGTCGCCCGCATGGCCGCGCTACTCGCCGGACTACCAACCTCCACCCCTGGTGTGACCGTCAACCGCCTGTGCGGTTCGTCGTTGGACGCAGCCTTCCACGGCAGCTACTCCATCGGCGCCGGTGACAATAACCTGGTGATCACCGGTGGGACCGAGTCCATGTCCCGTGCCCCTTACGTGGTGCCAAAACCCGAGCGCGCCTACCCCGCGGGCAATAGCCAAATGGTCTCGACCACCCTGGGCTGGCGGTTGATCAACCCCGATATGCCCAAGGAGTGGACCGTCTCGTTGGGTGAAGCCACCGAGCAACTCGTGGACAAATACGAAGTATCACGCGACCGCCAAGACCAGTACGCCGCACTGTCTCACCAGCGCGCCAACGCCGCATGGGAAGCCGGCCAGTACGATAACCTCGTGGTTTCGGTTGACGACGTGGCACGTGACGAAACGATCCGCCCAGAATCCACCGTCGACACCCTGTCGAATCTGCGCACCGTGTTTCGGAAAGAAAACGGCACGGTGACCGCTGGCAACGCGTCATCCATGAATGACGGTGCCGGGGTGGTACTGATGGGCTCCGAGCAAGCCGCTGCAACCCTGGGCGCCGATCCGCTGGTGCGTGTGGTGTCTCGCGGTGTGGCCGCCAACGAACCACAGTACTTCGGCGAGGCTCCGGTACCGGCGGCCAACCTTGCACTCGAACGTGCTGGCATCACCTGGGATCAGGTGGGCGCCATCGAACTCAACGAAGCCTTTGCCGCGCAGGTGTTGGTAAACCTCGATAGCTGGGGCATCGACCTCGAAGACGAACGCGTCAACGCCTGGGGCGGTGCGATTGCACTGGGCCACCCACTGGGTGCATCCGGTTCGCGCGTACTGGGCACGCTGTCTCGTCGATTGAAAGCTGAGAACCGCCGTTGGGGTCTGGCTGCGCTGTGCGTCGGTGTGGGCCAGGGTGTTGCCGTGGTGGTTGAAAACGAAGACGCCACTGAGTAAAGGAAGCGATATGACCAAGATTGTAAAGACCGCTGCTGACGCGGTCGCCAATATCTCGGACGGCTCAACGGTATTGATGGGTGGCTTCGGCGATGCCGGACAACCCATGGAACTCATTGAGGCGCTCCTTGAAAGCGGCGCCACCGACCTTACCGTCGTCAATAATAATGCTGGCCAAGCCGATGCTGGACTGGCACTGCTGATCAAAGAACGCCGAGTGAACAAAATTATTTGTTCATTTCCGCGCCAAAAAGACTCTTGGCACTTCGATGAGGCCTACCGAGCCGGTGACATTGAGCTGGAACTGGTCCCCCAGGGCAACCTGGCCGAACGTCTCCGTGCCGCAGGTGCCGGTATCGGCGCATTCTTCACGCCGACCGGTTACGGCACCATGCTGGCCGAAGGCAAAGAGGTCCGCGAAATCAACGGCCGGAACTATGTGCTCGAGTATCCCATCCACGGTGATGTTGCCCTGATCAAAGCGTTCAAGGCCGATGAAAAAGGCAACCTGGTGTACCGCAAAACTGCGCGCAACTTCGGTCCGATGATGGCCACCGCGGCCAAACAGACCATCGTGCAAATCGAAGAGATCGTGCCGACCGGTGCGATCGACCCAGAAAATGTGGTGACCCCGTCGATCTATACCGACGTGATGGTGGCACTCGAAACTGAATCCACCGCACTGGCCGCCCGTGAACAAGGAGCGAACTAATGCTACGTAGCGAAAAAGTTGATCGGAATACCCTGGCGAATTTCGTGGCCGACGACATCGAAGCGGGTTCGTTCGTCAATCTCGGCATCGGCCAGCCCACCCTGGTATCGAACTATCTGACCGCGGAACACGATGTCACCCTGCACACCGAAAACGGTATGCTGGGTATGGGTCGTGCCGCGGAAGAAGACGAGATCGACGTCGATCTTATTAATGCCGGCAAGATCCCGGTGACCGAGACCCCGGGCACCGCGTTCTTTCACCAAGCCGACTCGTTTGCCATCATGCGCGGCGGCCACCTTGATGTGTGCGTCCTGGGTGCGTTTCAAGTCTCTGCTACCGGCGACCTGTGCAACTGGCACACCGGCGCCGAAGATGCGATTCCAGCAGTCGGTGGGGCAATGGATCTCGCCATCGGCGCCAAGCAGGTTTATGTGATGATGAACCTGTTTACTCGTGACGGCGACATCAAGCTGGTCCCCGAAGCGACCTACCCGCTGACAGGCGTGGGCTGTGTGTCGCGGTTATACACCGATCACGGCATCTTCGAACTCTCCGACTCTGGCACCGTGAAAGTACAAGCCCTGTTTGGTCTGTCATTCGACGAGTTGCAGTCCAAGTCGGAAATCGAATTCATTGATGCAACCGGAAACTGACTCAGCACTATTCGTCCAGTCGTTTGCCCGGGGCCTCGAGGTGATCGAGGCTTTCGGGCAGGCGCCGGCGATGACGCTCACAGAAGTTGCCGAAGCTACCGGGCTCTCCCGGGCCACGGCGCGGCGCTTCCTCCACACGCTGGTGGGTCTCGGGTATATGCGGGCGACCGAGAAAACGTTTGAGCTCACCCCAAAAATCATGAACCTGGGTTTTGCCTACCTCGCGTCCCAGCCACTCGTGAAGCTCGTGGACCCGGTACTGGCTGCGCTGGCCAAAAAACTGGGTCATTCGACCTCGGTTTCGGTGCTCGAGGGTACCGACGTCGTCTACATTGCCCGTCAGGAAACGACGTCCATCATGCGGGTCAACATTACGGTCGGCACACGGTTTCCCGCGTATGCGACGTCGATGGGACGCGTGTTGCTCGCCGGACTCGATGACGCCGAACTCAACGAGTACTTCGCGCAGGCTGAGCTCACCGAGGTGACCGCTGAGACCCTCACCGATCAGGGCTCCCTGCGCGCCGAACTGTCAAACATCCGGGCGCAGGGCTATGCCATCGTCGAAGGTGAATTAGAAGTTGGCCTGGCCTCCGTGGCCGTGCCGATTCGCAACCGCGCAAACAAGACCGTGGCGGCGTTGAATACCTCGGTGACGGTCACTCGGCACACGCCAGAAGACCTCACCGAGCTGCTCCCCGCACTGCTGGACGCGGCCGATGAGGTATCCAACGCCCTCTAGAAGCGTGTCGTCTGCTCGGCGAATGTATCGAGCACCCCGGCATCATCGATGGTAGCCGGTGCCGAGACATCATCGCCCTCCACGATCGAGCGCATCGTGCGGCGCAGAATCTTCCCCGAACGTGTTTTCGGCAGCCCCCAGACGATCTCGACATCACGGAAGGCAGCAACCGCACCAAAGTCGTGCCGGACTTTCGCCACGAGTTCCTCGCTCAACTGCTGCGGCGCAATATCGGTTCCGGCGGTGAGCACGACGTAGGCCACTGGCTTTTGCCCCTTGAGCCCATCGGCCACACCGATCACCGCGGTTTCAGCCACCGCTGGATGCTCAGCAATCACGGCCTCAAGCGTGCCGGTCGACAAACGGTGCCCGGCTACATTAATCACGTCGTCGGAACGCCCCAAGACGAACACGTAGCCCTCATCATCCATATACCCGGTATCCCCGGTTTCGTAATACCCCGGAAATGCGGCCATATATGACGAGTGGAAGCGTTCCGGTTCGCCGTAGAGCCCAACCATCGCACCGGGTGGCAGCGGAAGTTTGATGACGATATTGCCTTCGGCTCCGGGTTGAACAGGTTCACCCAGCGGATTCACGACCCCGACTTGATAACCGGGCACCGCAACCGATGGAGACCCCGCTTTGAGCGGCATAGGATCCAGCCCCCGCAGATTGGCGACGATGGGCCAGCCGGTTTCAGTCTGCCACCAGTGATCCACGACGGGTTTGCCCGTCACCTCACCCAACCAGTGATACGTGTCTTCGTCCAGTCGTTCTCCAGCTGAAAACACCGCGTCAAGAGCCGACATATCGTAGCGCTGCCACTGGTCGCCAGTGGGATCTGCCGCCCGAATGGCACGGTAGGCGGTGGGGGCCGAGAAGATCATCTTCGCCTTGTGTTCCGAGGCCACGCGCCAGAAAGCTCCGGCATCAGGTGTGCCCACCGGCTTGCCCTCATAGACCACTGTGGTGGCCCCCGCGATCAGCGGCGCATAGACAATGTAGGTGTGGCCCACCACCCAGCCGACGTCGGAGGCCACGAACATCGTCTCGCCCGCCTCGATGTTGTAAATGTTCGGCACCGACCATGCGGACGCCACCGCATAACCACCTTGATCGCGAACTACCGCTTTGGGTTTCGACGTCGTACCGGATGTATGCAGCAAGTACAGCGGATCCGTGGCGGCCACGGGCACGGCATCGACGGGCTGATTTGCCCAAAGCTGTTCGTCAAGATCCAGCCATGAACTATCAAAGTCGGCAATGGCGTCATCAATTTCGGCACGCTGTTTGACCATCACAACGTCTGGCTTATGATTGGCGCGCTCGATCGCGTCAGCCACATTGGGCAAGTAGCGGATGGCGCGGGCTGGTTCGACGCCCCCGTTGGCGGCAAGCACGGCCTTCGGGGTGGCATCATCCAATCGAGTGGCAACCTCTTTCGAGGCAAAACCACCAAATGTGACAACGTGGACGGCACCCAGCCTGGCAACAGCCAACATCGCGATCAACGCTTCGGGAATCATGGGCATGTAGATCAACACGCGGTCGCCGCGCTCAATGCCGTTAGCCCGCAGGGCTCCCGCTAACCGAGCGACTTGATCCAACAGTTCGGCATAACTATAGGTCACCTGCTGATCGGTCATGGCTGAATCCCAGATGACGGCGGGTTGCTCACCGCGACCTTGCTCTACCCAGCGATCCAGGGCCTGATAGGTAATGTTGAGTTGACCGTCCGGGTACCATTGCCAGGATTCTGCGCCGTCGTAATCTAACCCGCGACTCGGTGGCGTATGCCAGTCCAGTAGGTCTGCCTGCTCGAGCCAGAACCCCGCGGGATCCTGTGCTGCGCGATCGAAAACTGCCTGGTAGGTGCTACCTGACGTTTGGGGTGTTTGTTTGCCCATGATGCTCCTTCGAAAAACCGGAGTACTGACTTACGGCCAAGAATGTATACATTCGGTGAGTCACACCTTAGCTGCTTGTGAAGTGCGGCACAAAGTCGGGTGGCGCTGTACCGCAAGGCAAGTCATCGTTTTGCCGAATCCCGTTCCGTCCGATATGGTAAAAGGGTTATTTGGTCACGCTCGCGTGTCCAATGCTCAGGAGGCGTGCCAGAGAGGCCGATTGGACTTCACTGCTAATGAAGGGTCTGTTTAAAAGCGGACCGGGGGTTCGAATCCCCCCGCCTCCGCAGCGAAAGTCCCGGAAACGACGCAACGTTTCCGGGGCTTTACTGTAGGTCCCGAGACTGCATGAGCAGCTGGACCAGTAGCTGCCTGGACCGCCTTTGATCAATCGCCTCACAACGCCTTCGGGCAAGACAATCGCGGAGGGTTCCCCGCCTCCTGGAAGCTGATATTCCTGAACGGCTGTGCGTAGCCTTTCGGCCCGGTCCAATACTGCTCAAGGCTTGGTCGAGTAGCAGTCGCGCACGATCAGCTCCGACTTCATAAACGTGCGCTTTTGTGCCCTGTATACATCGCAACCAGCGTAGTGAACCACGGTGGACCAAGACTTGCACAAGCCGCGTGAGGCGGGCGAAACTGAGATATAGCCTGTGGTCAAAATCAGTAGAGGGGTATTTTATGACGACCGAAGACGTATTCAATTCCAACCTTGCACGCGCTGGTCGGGCACTGGTGGGAATTTCCACCTGGTACATCGCCGACGAGACCGGTATCGAGCGCGAAGATATCAGAAAATTTGAACGCGGCATCCTGGGTCTGCCGGATGAACAACAAGATGCCATCCGCGCCGTACTAATCGAACACGGCGCCTTGTTCCTACCGGATTCCCAGGCTGGTGGCTACGGTGTTCGCCTCAAATACTCCGGTTCAAAAGCCAAACAAATTGATCGTTGGGAAGGCGAAGGTGGCCCCGCCGCCGAAGACGACGTCTAAGCCCATGAAAAAAGCTCCCCGGAAACCCGGGGCGCTTTTATTATGTCTTATTCTTTGCCGTCATCATCCGTGGTGTGGATTTGCTGCGCAATAATCTTAATCAGATCCTGTGCCTCATGCTGCTCCAACACCGTGTGCTCCGTGAGTGTTTCCGCTGCATCATCAAGACGCTCATCACGGACCATCGCTTCGATTTGATCCCGGATCCACGGTGGAAGATCGTCGGATGACATCGTAATGGTTTCCGATTCGCGACTAATCTGCACCTCAAACTGCTGTGGCTGTGGTGTATCTTCCACCTGTTCGAGCCATTCAGCAGGCACGGTCAGATCGGTCACTTCTTGTTCCGCATCATGACCGGCGGGAATAAACGGATCAGAACCCGCCACATCCTCCAGCGGCGCGTCATCGCTGTTTTCCTGCGCTTCATCGCCGTGCTCCTGTGGGAACTGATAGAGCGCTTGCACATCGACGAATGCTTCGATACGACCCACACCGGTCGCCTTGTGATACACCTCGGCCGCCTGCGCCAACTGGCCCACAGCAAGATAGCGGTACACCTTGGTATGGGTGTCTTCGTCGAGCCGGTTGGCAGCAGCTACCGCACCGTCTTCAGACATGCGGTCAAACAGTGCCGGTTTGCCCCGGGCACCCGCGGTTGCGTCGGCGTTATTCGTACCGGTCGACTTGCCCAAGAAGGCAATGAAGCCCCAGACGACTAAACCTGACACCGCAAGCAGCAGCAGAGGGATAATGAATTCCATGCAGCCCATTGTACTGTCAAGTGGTCACGGCTGTGACGCGTTCTGCTGTTGGGCGGCTTTAATTCGCGGTTGGACAACAAAAACATATAACAGCGCCGTTGCAACCAACGCGACGCTGGCCAAACCCGCCGTCATGAGCACGGTTCCAAGCCAACCGTAACCGGTGAGAAAAATGCCACCAAGCCAGCCGAACAGCGAAGATCCCGCGTAATAATAGAGGTTATATAACGACGTCGATTGCGCCCGGCCACCCTCAGCTGCGGCGCCGGCCCACCCCGAGGCCACCGAATGCGCACCAAAAAACGCCCCGGTAAATACCAGGAGCCCAAAGAACAGGACCCAAATGTTTGGGACGAGTGTGAGCAGCACGCCGGCAATCATCGTGATGGTCAACACCATGAGCACTTGGGACGGCCGGTATTTCGTCGCCATGCGTCCCGCCCACGGCGACGTGACGGTCCCCATCAGATACGCCAAGAACACCAGTGATACCACGGAGACCGGCAGGCTGAATTCGTCGAGCAGGTGGAAGCCTAAGAAGTTGTACACCGCAACGAAACCACCCATCAGCAGCATCCCCTGCAAATACATCACGTTGAGCACCGGCGAGCGCAGGTTGGTGGTGATCGATGCGACAGCCCTGCGCAGCGACGTCGTCGTCGGGGTAAATTTCCGAGCCACCGGGGTCAACAACAGAAAACAAATCGCCGATGCGACGGCAAGCGCAAGCACGACAGCCATGCCGATGCGCCAGTGATACCACTCCCCGATGGGTGCGGCGATGATGCGACCGATCAGTCCACCGATGACGGTTCCCGCGATGAAGGTGCCGGCCGTCTGACCGGCTGAAGCCGGGTGAACCTCTTCATTGAGATAGGCCATGGCTAAGGCTGGCACACCACCCAGTGCAACACCTTCTAGCACACGAAACGCCAGGATGGCCCCAAAACTCGGCGCTAAGGTCGCGCCGATGCCGAAGAGACAGGCGGCAACAATGGAGATGGTCATTGCGGGTTTCCGACCGAGACGATCCCCCACAAACGACCACGGGATCACGGCCGCTGCCAGTCCAATTGTCGAGGCTGACACGAGCAGGGCGGCTTGGTCTGCGGTGGTCTCGAGGTCTGCTGCGATGAGTGGCAGCAGACCCTGTGGCGAATATAACTGCGCGAATGTCGCGACCCCTGCGAAAAATAACCCGGCCAGTAGACGACGGAACCCCGCGGTTTTGGGTGGGTGCCCCAACCAGATGTGCCCGGTCTGTGGGTCGGGGGTCACGGGCGGGTGCATGGTCGCCTTTCGTCGCTGTGTGGGGTTTGGGGCTAGACTCTGAAACTGTGAAGATTGAGTTTCATCAACCCAGTATAGATTTAGCCGACAGTTTCAAAGCCTATGATGTTCGAGGTATCGAAGACCAAACGTTGAATGCGGATGCGGCCCTCGCGGTGGGCTTCGCTTTCGTTGAAGTGACCGACGCGACGCGCGTGCTGGTTGGCGGGGATATGCGCCCGTCCTCGGAAGACTACGTTGCGGCATTCACCCGCGGTGCAGTCGCAGCCGGAGCCGATGTGGAACAGTTGGGATTGATCTCCACGGACATGTTGTATCACGCCTCCGGTGTCCTGGATGCTCCGGGCGTCGTCTTCACAGCGTCACACAATCCGGCCGGGTACAACGGTATGAAGATGACCCGTGCCGCCGCAGCGCCCATTTCCTCCGACACCGGGCTGGCGGACATTCAACGTTTGGCCCAAGGATATTTGGACGCCGGTTTTCTCGAGTCACGCGAGCGTACAGGTGAGGTGACACAGCGCGATACGTTGAAAGCTTACGCTCAATACTTGCGCTCACTGGTGGATCTATCGGCCATTCGCCCGCTGAAAGTGGTTGTGGATGCCGGCAATGGAATGGCCGGTTACACCACCCCGGCGGTGCTCGGGGGCGAGGTGTTAGAGGCCTTGCCCCTAGAGATTATCCCGCTGTACTTTGAGCTGGACGGCACATTCCCAAATCACCCGGCCAACCCGATTGAACCGGCCAACCTGGTGGATTTGCAGGCCGCTGTGCGCGCCCACAGTGCCGATATTGGCCTCGCGTTCGACGGCGACGCCGATCGGTGCTTTGTGGTTGATGAACGTGGCGCGTCAGTGACACCTTCAGCCATTACCGCGATGGTCGCCATCCGCGAGATTGCCCGTGCCAAAAAGGCCGGGGAAACCACACCCGTCATCATTTATAACCTCATCACGTCCAAAGTGGTGCCGGAATCCGTCGAAGCCGCCGGTGGCCGGGCCATCGAGACCCGCGTCGGACACTCGTTTATCAAGGCCTACATGGCTGAACATTCTGCGGTGTTTGGTGGCGAACATTCGGCACACTATTATTTCCGGGACTTCTTCAACGCCGACACCGGGATGCTCGCGGCGATGCACGTGCTGGCTATGCTGGGGGCAACCGACGAGTCGGCGTCAACCCTGGCTGCCGCGTACACCCCGTATGTTGCCTCGGGTGAGATCAATTCGCAGGTCGAGGATCAAGCTGCGACGGTCGCACGGGTTCTGGCCGAATTTGATCCCGGCGTGGAAACGCACATTTCAACGATGGACGGCACCACCGTACGAGCAACGGATGGCTCCTGGTGGTTCAACATTCGCCCATCAAACACCGAACCACTGCTTCGCTTTAACGCCGAGGCACCAGATGAACCCACGATGGTGTGGCTGCGCGATAGCGTCCTCGGCATTATTCGGGCTTAAGCGGTTCCCAGGGTCAGCGGCAGCACGCCGTGGGCGCCGGCTTCACGAAGGGTCATCGTGGCGACGGTGAGTGACCACCGCGTCGAGGCAAAATCATCGACTAGCAACACGGGACCTTCCTGTGGTGCGGAGGCCAGGGCCTGCCGCACGTGGTCCGACACAGCATAGCGCTCATATACCTGGGCCAGTCGGAAGGCACTGTTCGCCGCAGGTGTGCCCACTTCTCCGAGCCACTGGAGTTCACCGAGATAGGGCATCTGGCCGACTTTTGCGATCTCGTGCGCCAGTGATCCCACCAGTTGCGGTCGATTCGGTGACGGCATCGAGACCACAGCGATGGGTCGTTGCGCCCAGTCCCAGTCCGCTAAGACCTCGACGATGGCTTTCACGATGTGCTGCGAGACCGGTACATCGGGCGTTTCCGAGTCCATCAGCTGGCGCAGCGTCGGGCCCCAACCGAGATCGGTGAGCCGTGCGAGCGCACGCCCGGGTTCATGCTGGAGTGTGATCTTGCCCTTGAGTTTGATCCCCAAATTGTCCAGACCGGTGGGCCACATCCGCCGCGGAGCGATCTCGACGCCCGGACGCGACAGCACCCGCTGGGCATGGCCACGAGCGTCATTGGATATGGCGAGTGTCAGCCACGGCCCGACGCAGTTGTCGCACCGGCCGCAATCCTGAGCATAGGGGTCATCCAGGGTTTCCGAGAGAAACCGCATTCGACACACCGGGGTCTGTTGATAGTCCAACATGAGGTTTTGTTCGGCCACGCGTTGGGCTGCGACGTGCTCATACCGGGCCGCGTCGTACTGCCACGGGGTCCCGGTGGTCTGCCACCCGCCTTTGACCCGCACCATGGCATCATCGACGGCTAAGATTTTCAGAAGGAGCTCTAGTCTCGAGGGCGAAAGATCCACCCGAGCCGACAGTGCGGGAACCGATATCGGACTGCTCGCGGCTTGCAGGACGGCGTGTGCGGTGGATTCATCTGGCATCGATGCGGTGGCAAAGAACTCCCAGATCCGTTGATCCTCAACTCCCGGCAACAACACGGCTTGAGCGTCTTGGGTGCCACGTCCGGCACGTCCGATGTGTTGATAGTACGACACCGGCGATGATGGCGCCCCGAAGTGTACGACGAATCCCAGATCCGGTTTGTCGAAGCCCATCCCCAGCGCCGAGGTGGCGACCAGGGCTTTGACCCGATTGTCTTTGAGCGCCTGTTCTAATTCGGTGCGCTCTTCCGGTGCGGTGGCTCCGGTGTAGGCAGCCACGTTATGCCCGGCAGTCTGCAGGGCCTGGGCAATATCCTGTGCGGCCGCAACGGTGAGTGTATAAATTATCCCCGACGATTCAAACTGCTCGAGGTGATCGATCAGCCATCCGATGCGCGTTGGTGAATCGGCGGTAGGTAGGACGCTAAGTCGCAGTGAGGATCGCGCCAGGGGCCCACGGGTGAGGAAGACGTTGTCCCCGAGTTGTTCTAACACGTCATCGACGACGCGTTGGTTTGCGGTGGCCGTCGTCGCCAGGATCGGGGTGTTGGGGAGCTCGTTGATGACTGTACCGATGCGTCGATAGTCGGGGCGGAAATCGTGGCCCCAGTCCGAAATGCAGTGGGCTTCATCGATCACCATCATGCCGAGCCGGTCGATCAGGTCGGGCAGTTGGGTTTCGCGGAACATCGGGTTATTGAGTCGTTCCGGGGAGATGAGCAGGACGTCGATTTCGTCGCGCGCCAGTTGTTCGGCAATGACGCCCCAGGATGTGGCATTGGTGGAGTTGATCGATTCGGCGACGATCCCGGCTCGTTGTGCTGCGGCAATCTGATCGGCCATCAGCGCCAAAAGAGGTGAGATGATCAGGGTGGGGCCTGCCCCACGTCGACGAAGCAGTGCTGTGGACACGAAGTAGACCGCGGATTTTCCCCAACCGGTACGTTGAACGACGAGCCCCCGTCGGCGTTGATCCACGATTGCCTCGATGGCTTCGAACTGTCCCTCGTGGAATTGTGCGGATTTGCCCACGAGTTCGGACAGGACCTGAGTTGCTTCGTCGCGTAATGCCATACCCGTTAACCTAGTCAACCGGGCCCGCTAATGCAGACCCGGTTGACTTATTGTGGAAAACTTAGCTGTCTAGACCAAGACGAGCTTTGAGGTTTTCGAGTTCGTCAGTCATGGCCTGCGGCAGTTTGTCACCGAATTTTTCGAACCATTCTTCGATCATCGGGATCTCGTCGTGCCATTCTTCGGCTTCGAAAGAGATCGAGTTGATGAGGTTCTCTTCGGAGATGTCTAGCCCGGTCAGATCGAGCGCATCCTCGGTGGGTACGATACCGATTGGGGTATCCACACCGGCTCCGTTGCCTTCCAGACGTTGCACGACCCATTTCAAAACGCGGGAGTTTTCCCCGAATCCTGGCCAGGAGATCTTGCCTGCGTCATTGCGGCGGAACCAGTTGACCAAAAAGATCTGCGGCATGTTTTCGCTGCCGATTCTGTCTTCCATATCCAACCAGTTTTGGACGTAGTCGCCGGCTGCGTAGCCCATGAATGGCAGCATGGCCATGGGGTCGCGACGCACCTCGCCGACTTTGCCTTCCGCTGCCGCGGTGCGCGCCGAGGACAGTGTCGCGCCCTTGAACACGCCATCCTGCCAGGAGCGAGCTTCAGTCACCAGTGGGATGGCATTGTCGCGACGACCACCGAAGAGCACCGCGTCGAGTTTGATGCCTTCTGGGTTGAAGTACTCATCGGCGAGCATATCGGTCTGGTCGATGGGGGTGCAGAACCGTGAGTTCGGGTGGGCTGCCGGGGTACTAGATTCCGGTGTCCACTCGTTACCCAACCAGTCAGTGAGTTTGGCGGGTTTTTCGTCGGTCATGCCTTCCCACCACACGCCACCTTCTGGAGTCAGTGCGACGTTGGTGAAAATGTTGTTGCCTTTGGCGATGGCGCGCATCGCGTTGGGGTTAGTGTGCCAGCCGGTGCCCGGTGCAACGCCGAAGAACCCGTATTCAGGGTTGACGACGCGCAGGTTATTCTCATCATCGGGGGTAATCCAGGCGATATCGTCACCGAGTGTCTCGGCCATCCAGCCTTCCAGCGTTGGATCAATGAGTGCCAGGTTCGTCTTACCCGTTGCCGAAGGGAATGCCCCCGTGATGGTGTAGGACTTGTTCTCGGGGCTGGTGAGTTTCAGGATCAGCATATGCTCTGCCATCCAGCCCTCGTCACGCGCCATAGCCGAGGCGATGCGCAGTGAGTAGGCCTTTTTGCCCAGCAGCGCGTTACCGCCGTAGCCGGAACCATAGGAGACGATCGATCGCTCTTCTGGGAAGTGCACGATCCACTTGGTATCGTTCGATGGCCACGGAACATCTTCTTGACCCTCTGCCAGCGGTGCCCCAACAGAGTGAAGAGCCGGCACGAAGAAGGCTTCGGTATCGGCGATCTTCTCAAGCACGTCGGTGCCAATCCGAGCCATGACGCGCATCGACAAAACAACATAGGGGCTGTCGGTAATCTCAACACCATATTTAGGATCTTTGGCGTCCAGTGGGCCCATCACGAATGGCACGACGTACATGGTACGTCCGCGCATCGCACCGTCGAAGGCATCGTTGAGGATGCCTTTCATTTCTGCTGGGTCTTTCCAGTTGTTCGTAAAACCAGCGTCTTCTTCTTTTTCGGAACAGATAAACGTCCGCGACTCTACGCGCGCAACATCAGCGGGATCAGAGAAGGCCGCATAAGAATTTGGAAACTGGGGGTCCGTGAGACGAACCAACGAACCGGCGTCAACCATTTCTTGGGCGATGCGATCGTATTCTTCCTGCGAACCGTTCACCCAATAGACCGAGTCCGGTTGGGTTAGCTCCGCTGTTTCTTTGACCCAATTCAATAACGGTGCGTAATTGGTGGGTGCGGTGTCCTCGACCTGTGCAGCCAGATCAGAGGCGGCGTTTTCAACCATGTGGATCCTTTTTCGTATCGACTTACCAACCGCAGCATGACAATACCAGCACGTCGTCGTGCTGCGAACCGTTCCGGTCGGAACGAGAGTCTATGTCGCATACTTTAGCAGCCTGTTTCGCGGCTTTGGGGAAGATGATTCACCAGGACTTCGCTCCCAGACAACATTCTCGTCACCTACATGAGCAAAAGTGAGCGATACCACCGCTTTTCGAGGGTATGTCGAGAGATTTTGGCGCAATTTCGGTATTTTTTCGCGGCGAGTACGCACGAAAAATCTCTATTCGAGTTACTTTTTCGACGGCGACAGTCGGTTTTCGGATCAGCGCCGATCTTCGATTTTGCATTTTCAAAAAGTGCGAGTATAGTTATATCTCGTTGCCCAGCGCCCTTAGCTCAGCTGGATAGAGCGTCTGTCTACGGAACAGAAGGTCAGGGGTTCGAATCCCTTAGGGCGCGCTCATAAGTTTCGCATTATCATGCGGATCCTGAGCCCTTGAGATCTGATGCAGATGAGATCTCAGGGGCTTTTCGTTTTCCCGATTCCTGGTGCTTTTCGGATCGAATATTCCTCATAGCATTTCGGCTCACGGATCCGACCTGATATCCACAGTTTCGTAATCCTCTTCGTGCTTTTCCACAGAGCTCCGCTCCTTCCTGACTCACTCATGCAATTGTTCATACAGTTGTGTGCATCGGAAAGGAGGGTAACGATGCTCGATACAATGCCAGATACCGACCACATTATTTCTCAGCAGACGCTGCACGATCTGACGCCAGGTATGAAGATGGCCGTGATGTCAAAGCTAGCCGACGCCCTCTGCCAGCAAATAGAGCACCCTGATGATTGGTACGAAGCACTCGCGAGGTACCATGATGCCGATGGTACCGACTGGGCTACCACTTGGGCAGCAGCGTCAGACGATGCACCTTACGAGCTGACTCCTCCTGAAGATGTTCATGAAACACTCCCCGCGGTGTTAGATCATTGGCGACAGACCAATCGCGCTTTAGATAACACCATGCTGACTCTGTCGAAGATGACAGACCGTGCCATTGCGGTGGACAAAGAGACCGTGCTGGGTATCCCCACCAATGTAAAAAAGTGGCAGACGGGGCACAGCTATATTGCCCACCGCTTGGGCATTGAAACACGGCAGGCTGCGCAATATAAGAATCGCGCTCAACTCGTTCGCCAAGAACTCTCGAATATCGAAGGACCCAGTCAAGCCCCGCAGTTACCGCTCGTCGCGCAAGCGTATCGTGCCGGTGAGGTCCCTCCGGAAAACCTCGACAGCATCGTCCGGTCACTCAACCAAGTCACGAAATATTTGCGGTCGGTACATCTCACACCAGAAAATATCCGCGACGTCATCACACAGTTGGACGAGTCGTTCCGCAATGCTGCCACGACCGTCAAACCCGCGGAACTATCAAAGATGACCGACGACATCCTGAATCAGACTGCTGCGATCATCGATTCCGACGGACCACCGCCGCAGGAAGTGCTCAACAAAGTCGAAAATTCGTTCCGTTATCGCATCGTCAACGGCAAGCTCAAAGTCGAGGTCGTCACCGACGTCATGAACTTGGAGCTGTTTCTTGGCATCTTCTACGCCGGTCTAAACTTTCGTGCACACCACAACCGTTATTATTCGTCACCGGAGAAGGCACAAGAGGCAGCCAACGACCTGCTCACCAAAGACTGCACTCCCCCAGCGCAGACTGCTCCAGATCAAACATCAATATTCGATGCTGACGACGAGCAAGGGTCAACGGAAGACAACAAGCCAGCATCCACGAGGCCCACGAATCCTGATAGCTTCCTGAATGATGTGATGAATGATGTGCGCGACGACGCGACACCTGCCCAGATTTTGGGTGCTGCTGAAGAACATATTGATGCCGCGATCAATGACCGTGAGATTCATGCGGTCACGATGGACGGTCGCCAACTAACCAAAGAAGAAATGGACCGCCTCGATAGGCGTTCACGGTCCGAGCGGCTCCATGACATCTACTTTGCACACTTACGAGCCACAGGACGACTCGATCCCTCCGTTCAGGGGTTGTCGTTATTCGGTGGCGCACCAACGCAGCTTCGAGTCGCCTTGGATTATCAAACCTTGAGTGATCTGCTCGCCGAGCGTTTACCGGAACAGTTCCACCTCCCAGATGACTACCGAAGACCTCCCGGGATGGCAGGTTTCGATACGGGACCACCCAGGTTCTTACAGGGAATTGCACTGGCACCGGAACAGCTCATCGACACCGTCAACGATGACGGTACGACGCTGATCGAAATCGACCTGTCGGACGCTACGGGCAGGGAGGGGAGACTGCGTATTCCGAAGCTCCAGCGGGGCCATCCGTTCATATCCCGCACTGCGAACAGTGGCACCACTGCGCCTCAAGCACTCCGGGCACAACTGTGCGATGCCGAAGTCATCCCGCAAGTTCTAGGAACCGGCGGTGTACTGCTGGATCGTGGTCGAGCGAGTCGAACCTACCCCGTGCAGGTAAAACGAGAGCTCGCCAATTTGGGAGCCTGTTCCATTCCAGATTGCAGGACACCGGTCGCCTATACCGATGGTCATCATCTCATTTGGTGGGCCCACGGTGGCAAGACAAGTACAGAAAACATGACGCTGTTGTGTCCAAGTTGCCACACGCTTGTGCATCAGAACGTGTGGGCTCCAGTGTTCGACGGCAACGGTCAACTCTATTGGAAGCCGGCTGCATGGTTGGACCCGTCCCAGACGCCAGTTCGCAACACCTACTGGGATGCAATACTGTGACCGTGCAGTAGTGTGTCACTATGTTCTGGCAACGAATTCTCTTAGGTGTCGCCATCATCGCGATGTCGGTGACTCTATTTGTGCCATTGCCGTTGTGGCTCGCCGCATCGCTCATGGTCATTTCCTTGGTGGCAGCGCTCGTCGTGGTGTTGACGATGGCTCGGCGACGTAGAACTTAGCGAGGGACCACGAAGTGTGTCATGTCGGCGTCGCGACCATCAAGACTTGCCCATTCGCCAGGTATCTCGAAAACCATCATGCCCAACGTCGGGTAGCGTTCCGCCATATCGATGACGGCTTTTTCATTCGAATCGACTGATGCCAAGCGCATGCCGAGATCTTGGACCCAGGGCATATGCCCCACAACCAATAGTGTGCGCACTTGCTCTTCGGTTTCATTAATGACTGCCAGAGCATCGGTTGCTGAGGCGTGATACAAGCGCGAGTCCAGGTACGGGGTCGGCGCTGTATCACCGAATTCGTTCATCACCCACGTGGTGGTCTGACGGGTGCGCACCGCATCGGACGTGATAATTGCATCCGGGTACACCCCTTGCTCGACCAGCCATCTACCAGCGGCAGGTGCTTCGGTGTTGCCTCTGTTTGCCAGTGGGCGCTCATGGTCGGGCACGGGCGGGTAGGCCGCTTTGCCGTGCCGCAGGATGATGAGTCGTTTGCGATCAGTTGGATTCATTAAAGTGTTCCGCTCCCGGTTCGTCACGGTATTGCATATAGGAACCCCCGTCGTGCTCTCGCATCCATTCGGCGACATACGGGCAAATGGGTACGATGCGGAAGCCCTCGTCAAGACTGATATCGATGGAATGCTTGACCAGTTGTGACGCTAACCCGACACCTCGGTGATCGGGATGAACAAAAACTCCCGGGAAAACGCGCTGCTTTGTCCCAGCGGGATTTTCAACGTCGCGGTACAGGTTGCGTCCAATGACCTCGTCGTGGTCATCAAGCACACCAAATGAGTCGTCGTCACGAAACCAACGTGGTTCTGTCATGATTGCCTTACTCGAAATGCTCGGGCCGCGGGGTATCGCTGGCCTGTGCATACCGTGGGTCGTCTTGTTTTTCGATCCAATTCTTCACATACGGACAAATTGCAATGATGCGGAAGCCTCGCTCAAGCGCATCGTCCAGTGAGTATTTGACCAGCTTTCCGGCCAGTCCGGCACCGCGATAGTTTTCATCCACGACAGTGGACACGAACGCCCGCTGCTTGGTCCCGTCGGCTGCCTGGTGATCTTTATACACTTCGTGGGCAGCAAGGGTCTCAGAATCATCAACCATCATGCCGATGTATCCGTCGTGGTGAATGAATTTAGGATTGTCGGTGGAAGTCATGCGTCCTCCTCGTTCTTGCGGCGTGCGACGGTTGGCGGATTTTGTCGCGGTTTCATCGCCACGGTGGGCAGTCCGGGCGCTGGAAGCGGTGCCGGCTGATCCGGCGGGAACTGGCCAAACTGCGGGAAACTCGTGTCATCCGCGTACGTCGTGGACACGAGTTCGTCTAGCAGTGGCCCGGAGATCGGTTCGGTGATGGTACGGCCCCGTAACGGCGAACTCTGGGACGCCGCGTCGAAACCCATTTCTTGTTGGTACCGCTGGCGCCACAACTCGATTTCCTCGTGGGAGCGGCCGACGAAGTTCCACCACATCACAATGTCTTCGTTGAGCGGTTCCCCACCGATGAGCATGACTCGTATGGGGCTGTCTGCTGAACGCACTTGTAATCTCGTCACGCCCGTACCCAAGTAACCCAAATGGTCCTGTTCAATGGTCGCACCGCAAAAATCTGCGGTACAGTCCACGGCGAGCAGGCCGTGTTCATACTCCGCGGGAACATCAATTTCGAGTGTGGTGTGGGGTTCCAACGAGATTTCCGCGGCCGACAGCGGGCTATAGGTTTTGACCGGGGAGGTCACTCCCAACAGTGAGCCGATCGCAACTTTGGCCTCCCAGCCATCGCCACGAACAACCTGCGCCCGGTGCTGGTCTAAGTGTGGTTCGCCGAAACGGTGTTGTTTCGGGAACGCGTACCAGAGTTGGACGCCGTGCAATACAGAGGTGTCATCGGTCGAGTCTTCGGAGTGGGTAATGCCGTAGCCGGCGTTCATCAAGTTCACTTCGCCGGGACGTACCAAAGCCCAGTTTCCGGCCGAATCGATATGGTCGACGCGTCCTTGAAATAACCAGGACACGGTTGCCAGCCCGGTGTGCGGGTGACGCGGAACATGCATACCGCCAGACGTTGTCACGTCGTCGGGACCAAAGTAATCCAGAAAACACCAGGCACCAATGAGGGATCGTGCTCGCTGCGGAATGGTGCGCTGGACGGTCATGGCGCGTGGGCCACCCAGTGGCACTGCTCGCGGCTCGAGCACCTCAACGATGTAGTCAGTGCCGAGTTTCTCTTCGAATCCCGTGGCTAGGCCTTCAGCATTAGCCGGGGCGTTGAAATCGACCAATTCTGGGTTGGGGTCCAGGTTTGTCATGACTCTTCCAGAGCTGCTCGCGTTGCGCTGTTGGGACGTACTTGATGATGCGACAGAATCGAGATGCGGTTCGTCAGGTTCATGACCATCGCGATCCACTGGACGGCCGCGTACTGTTCGTCAGTCAGCACTCCGGACGCCACAAGTTGAGCAGCCTGTACCGATTCGATATCGGAAATGTCGGTGGCTTGTTGGGCCAGGTACAGCGAGGTGCGCTCTACTGGCGTGTAGAGGTCTTCGGCTTCCCACCAGGCTGCGAGGGCGCCAAGACGTTGATCTGATACGCCCGCTTTGATGGCATAGCGGGTGTGTAGATCGAGACAATACGCGCAGCCGTTAAGCTGAGAAACGCGAAGGTTCACCAATTCGATGAGTTGGTCCGAGAGTCCTGCTGCACGAGCATCGTCACCTACTGCTTTGGATAATCGCAGGACGGCTTTCCACGCGTCAGGGTTCGATTTATCTAAATAAAACTGCAGTGGGTCTCGACTCGCCATTGGGGCCGCTCCTTCCGAATGCTTCGCTAGAAGTCTACCCCGGAGTACGCGTGACCGCAGTGGTCAGATGACGGATGAAAGTTTAGATGGAGTATTCGGGCGCTGCCCAAACAACCACTTCTGGGTGTTCGTAGAAGCGGTAGCCCTGACCGCGTACGGTGCGCACTGTGCCGGAGAGTCGACCCAGTTTTGCTCGCAGACGGCGAATGTGGACGTCGATGGTGCGCTCGTTTGGCACCTCTTCGGTTACGTCCCACAGGGTGCCGAGCAATTCCTCCCGGTTGACGGTACGACCACCGTTTTCCACCAGGTAGTTCAACAGCTCAAATTCCTTGTAGGTAAGGTTGAGCGGTTCGCCGTCCAGCAGGACTTCCCGGCGCGCAAGATCAATGAGTACACCCGGTTGACGGGTGGACACTGGAGCCGGAGCCGCAGCAAGTTCAGGAGAGATAGCCTGTTGAATCGTGGGGTCAGCGGTGACCTGACGAACCACGTCGAGGTCGTCACCGGTTGCATCAGCCGGCGCGATGGCCACTGCGGCATAGGAGTCTGCACCGGGAACAAGGGTTTCAACGTAGTGGCGAAGTTCGTTGGCTAAACGTGTCAACGAGGTGCCTGCGGCAAGGGCGGCTTGCTCGTCCATGCCCACGTATAATACGAATCCGCGGGCTTCAGTTTCCATATGCACCGGACTCACGCCGTTTTCGGCGACGGCCGGGGTCTCATCTGAAGGAACTGCTCTGAGTCGAGCCTGATCCGCCTCCCGATAAGCTTGTACTCGCTCTGCTCGGCGTTGTGCATTACGAACCGAAACGTGAACGTAACCTTGCTGGGGCGCGCTTGTCATAGAGTTATTCCTTCAACAAACTAAACGGTGATGAGCACCGATGACGCTCGAGCCTAACCTGACTCGAACCGGTATCTGTTACCCCAACATTGACGCGTAATGGTCGCGTAACGCAAACGGGCACCCTCAAATCATCTCACTATTTGGACTTTTGCGCACATTAAGTGATGAAACTCACGTGTAACATTCGAATTCTTAGCTACATCGCGGCCAATACAGCTGTATAAGGCTTAGTCTGCGACGCCGTATAAGCGGTCACCCGCGTCACCGAGCCCCGGGACGATGTAGGCGTTTTCATCGAGGCGCTCGTCGATGGCGGCAACGTAGAGATTCACGTCAATGTCAGCAAGGTTATCCTCGAGATGTTTAATCCCCTCAGGCGCGGCCAGCAAACAGATTGCAGACACTTGGCGTGCATTGCGTTCATACAGGAAACGCACGGCCTCGGCGAGTGTTCCGCCCGTCGCCAGCATTGGATCGAGCAGGAACACGTGACGGCCGGAGAGATCTTTGGGCAGACGCTCAGCATAGGTCACGATATTCAGCGTCTCGTCATCCCGAATCATTCCCAAAAAGCCGACCTCTGCGGTCGGCGCCATGCGAACCATGCCGTCGAGCATGCCCAAGCCGGCACGCAAGATCGGTACGACGAGGGGCCTCGGTCGGGCAATCTCTTTGCCCGTGGTCGCGGTGACGGGGGTTTCGATCTCGACGTCGTCGACTGCCAGCTCGCGGGTCGCCTCGTAGGCGAGCAGCATGACAAGCTCTTCGGTAACCTGTCGAAAAATCATCGACGGGGTCTCTTGTTTACGCAGGACCGTCAATTTGTGGGCAAGCAGCGGATGGTCTACCAAATGAACATGCATAGAGTCAGTTTAGCGTGATGATCTACAGTACTTGTGTGACTACTTCGAGTACTACACCGTTGCCGTCCCAGCACCACCTTGAAACGTGGATGCGTCAGGCCCTCGCCGCTGCCCACACTGCAGCGAGTACCGACGACGTGCCCATCGGTGCCGCAATTTTTGCCCCTGACGGCCAGCTGGTGGCCACCGGGGCCAATGCGACTCGACGGTCCCAGGACCCCACACGTCACGCCGAGATGGTTGCTATCTCCATTGCCGTCGAGACACTTAGCAGTTCCAGCTGGGAACTAGCCGATTGCACCCTGGTCGTCACCCTAGAACCATGCTCGATGTGTGCCGGAGCCATCGTGCTAGCCCGTCTGCCACGAGTGGTGTTTGGTGCATGGGAGCCCAAGACCGGCGCCGCCGGATCAGTATTAGATGTGCTGCGCGAACCTCGACTGAATCATCAGGTCGAAGTTGTCGGTGGTGTGCTCGCAGAAGAGTGCGGTCAGTTATTGCAGACCTTTTTTTCAAGGAAGCGCTAGTCCTTACTCGCTGATGGTCGTTCCGCTATCGAGGTGCCATTGCTCGCCTGCGGCATCTTTGAACGTCATCGATGTGATCATGCCCCGTGCTTTACCTTTGACCAGAAAGTTCACGGGTTCGGGAGTTAAACTCAAATCGACCAATGAGCTCCAGTGGAACTTCGGATGGCTGGGCACGACCCAGCGCCCCGGCGGTAACGCACCAATTTCTAACGGATAGTTCGCTCTCGAGTCATCCAAGCGTCTACTTTCGACACGGACGTTGTAGACCGGTTTTGCGGAACCGTTAAAGAGGTATATCGCCCAGCTTTCATCATTATCACGCTCGGGCAGTTTAGCCCCAGTGAGAAAACCAACCCGGCTTGTTCCCGCTTTTCAATATAGTTCTCGTAGCGTTGACGGGCCTCCTGCTGCTCGTCACGCTGCTGCTCCACCGTCAACATGCGACGGTTGACCCGCCAAGCTACCACCGCAGCGAATGCCGCGAGAAAGCCGCCAATGGCTCCAACCCAATCTGCCAACGAACCAAAATCCATGCTGAAACCTTCGAAACTCCTCTTGTCAACCACTCAATATGCACATCACAACATAGGCCACAAGAACAAACAGCGGAACACCTCATTATGAAATTTCGTGCAATTCCCCGTTGGGTATTGACCAACTGCTTGTAGACGGTTTTGGGGTTGGACACCACATCGGGTATAGTGACTCGGGTGTAAACACACGGTAGCGTGTCCGAGCGGCCGAAGGTGAAGCACTCGAAATGCTTTGTACGGCAACCCCGTACCGAGGGTTCAAATCCCTCCGCTACCGCTGACGAGAAAGCTCCTACGTCAATGATGTGGGAGCTTTCTGCATATCCAGAACTACTCGGAGCACTCGTCAAACATATCTGCTCCGGCAATCTCGGAGCAGTCAAACTCTGGGATATCGTACGTAACGTCTGTCTCACCCGACTCGAGGTCAAACCGGTTTAGCGTTTCTCGGTCCGCAAGATACGCGAGAGTACCGCCTGGCGAGAGTTGCGCCTGATAGTTAACCACCCCGGTCTCCAGTTCATCCGGAATGGCTCCGATCTCCCAGCGTTGGATTGATGTCGATCCGTTGGCGACCAGAAGTTCGTCGTCGTCAGGAAAAAAGGTCGTGGCAACTGGCGACAGTTCTGGATAGGTACGAATCATTTCCCAGTCTGTGGTGTCCATCAACGTCAGATTCCAGTGGTCCTCGGGCCCGTGACCGAACGAGGTTGCGCTGATCGCCAGACGGGAGCCGTCATGACTCCAGGCACCGTGTGTGTAGTACACGTCATCGGATTGCAGTTCCAGCACGGTTTCTTCGGTTGCCAGATCCCATACGGTAGTGGCCTTGTGACGACTCGCGGCAAAGAGTTTCGATGAGTCTGGGCTGAAGGACATCTCGCCGCCAGAGTCGCCACAAGCTGGCAGCGTCGTCTCGAGTTCTTGGTCTGCCATGGAGAAGATGGCGATGGTTCCGGAGCTGCCACGCACTGCTAATTGCTCTCCGTCAGGACTGATTTCCAGCTGCGTGACCTCTTCGTTGTCGTGCCGCTGCTCGAGCTGGATAGTCTGTTCCTCACCGTCGGGAGAAACAACCGCGACAGCATCGTCGGCACTTTGATGAGCAAACTGTGAGAAATCAGGTGTGACCGCCAGCGGCCCAGAACCAGTGGGATGTGTCGCCTCGCCGATGCTGTCACTGGGTGAACCGCCCTCGGCTGCGTCCCAGATCAGTATTTGGTTGCCGTGCATCGCGGCAAGTTGCGTACCGTCCTGCGACAGCTGCAGCGAATCCGGGTGCAAGATCTCGTCCAACGACGGTGGGCGCACGTCCATGATGGCGTTAGAGTCTGGTTCCTGCGGGGCTGGGCATGCTTGTGCGCCGGCACCATGTAAGGCTGAGCAGCCTGACAACAGCAATCCCGCAAGGCTGAGCGTGGTGATGGAGATGCGTCGCACATTCTCAACATATCACGGTGAGCGCAGCCAAAAATGACCGCGAACCTCGTGGTCCGCGGTCATTTTTGAGTTCTCGGTTAGAACGAGCGCTGATCTGGTCCGTGGTAGGCGGACAGTGGACGAATCAAGGCGTTGTCGGCGCGCTGTTCGATGATGTGCGCGGTCCAACCCGTAATGCGTGACGCAATGAATAGCGGGGTGAACATGTCGGTGTCGAAGCCCATCAGGTGATAGGTCGGGCCGGCCGGGTAGTCCAGGTTCGGCTGAATGTCTTTTGCCTCGGCCATGGCTTTCTCCAAACCATCGTACAGGCCCAGCATTTCGTGACGACCGTAGTACTCGATCATCCTGTCGAGCGCTTCCTTCATCGATGGCACGCGAGAGTCACCGTTCTTGTAGACGCGGTGACCGAAGCCCATGATCTTTTTCTTCTCGGCCAGTGCGGCTTCCATCCATGCCTTGGAGCGGGTCGCGGCTTCGTCGCGAGATTCGTTTTTGTCGATACCGATCTCGTTGAAGGTGTGCATGACGGCTTCATTGGCACCGCCGTGCAGCGACCCTTTCAACGCACCGATTGCCCCGGTGACGGCCGAGTGCAGGTCCGACTGCGTCGAGGTGATGACACGTGCGGTGAACGTCGAAGCGTTGAAGGAGTGCTCGGCGTAGAGCACCATCGACACGCGGAAGGCGTCGACGACTTCTGGCGCGTATTCTTCGCCGAAGGTCATCCACAAAAAGTTCTGTGAGTAATCCAGGTCATCGCGTGGTTCTACGACGTCGAGTCCGCGGCGACGGCGCTGGTCGTAGGCCACGACCGCGGGAAAGGCGGCAAAGAGTTCTTTGGCTTTGCGCAGTTCAACCGATGGGTCGTCATTTTCGGCATCGTCGTGGCGTGCACCGATGACGGAAACTGCAGTGCGTGAGACGTCCATCGGGTGGGCGTCTTTGGGCAACAGGTCGATGGCTTCTTTGACGGCCGGGTCCAGGGCGCGGTTAGCGCGTTCCAGCTTGATGAACTCGTCGAGTTCGGCCTCGGATGGCAGTTCGCCGTGCCACATCAACATCGCAACTTCTTCAAACGATTTGTGGGTAGCCAGGTCCTGGACCGGGTAACCGCGGTAGAGCAGCGAGTTTGTGTCAGGATTGACTTTTGAGATGGCGGTGGAATCGGCGACAACACCGACTAGGCCTTTTCTAATCTCTTCGGACATACATTCTCCAATCAGAGGGTTTCGGCGTTGGCTTCGATATCCAGACCGGGTACTTCGAAATTGAAAATACCCGAGTCAAACGCGTTGTAGTCTTCGTATTCTACGAGCTCGTAGAGGCGAGACCGGGTCAACATCTGGTCTACGGAGGCATTTTGTGTACCGTCAGCGTTAATAGTATCCAAAACCCGTTCGGCGGCCCCCATTGCGCTACGCAATAGCGTAACCGGGTAGATCACCATGGCCACACCGGCATCAGCCAGTTGCTGACGTGTGAACAGTTCGGACTTGCCAAACTCTGTCATGTTCGCCAGGACGGGCACGTCGACGGCATTGGTGATCGTCTCGAATTCGGAGAGATCCTTCATTGCCTCCGGAAAGATCGCATCTGCGCCGGCGTCCACCATCGCTTTGACACGGTCCACCGCGGCGCTCATGCCGTCAATACCGCGGATGTCGGTGCGCGCCATGATGAGGAAGTTGTCATCGATGCGGGCATCGGCAGCTGCGGCGATCCGCTGGGTCATCGTCGACGTATCGACGACGGTTTTGCCGTCCAGGTGGCCACAGCGCTTGGGCAATACCTGATCCTCGATGTGCATACCGGCCAGGCCAGCGTGCTCGAGTTCCTGGATGGTGCGTGCCAGGTTCATGGGTTCACCGAAACCGGTATCGGCATCGACCAAGGCGGGCAGATCCGTCATCCGGGCAATCTGTCCGGCACGATTGGCGACCTCAGGCAGTGTGGTCAGACCGATGTCGGGCAGGCCCAGATCATTGGCGAGCACCGCACCCGAGATGTAGACGCCATCGAAATTTTTCTCTTCGATGAGTCGTGCAGACAGCGGGTTGAATGCACCCGGGAACTGGCGGGCAGCTCCGGCGGTGAGCATCTTGCGCAGGGCGACACGTTTTTCGGCGGGACTGACTTTCGAATACAGCATTAGAAGAGTCCTTTCGGTGCCTCGGCCGCGTTGATGTAACCGGGCTTGGCGACCACGTTGAGCTGGTCGAGTTCACCAGCTTTGAGGTCATCCAGGCGCTCGACGGCGTCCAGGAAGCGCGTGATTTCGGCTTCTTCAACGATGCCTTCGGCAAGCATGCGGAATTTGTTGATGTACTGTTCGCGCTCGAATGGGCGAGCACCGAGCGGATGGGCGTCGGCGACGGCGATGTCGTCGGTAATGACGGTGCCGTCTTTCATAGTGATCTCCACCGAACCGCCAAATGCCTTCTCGTTGAGGTCCAGCGAGTGGTAGCGGCGGGTCCATTCTGGATCTTCGACGGTTGAGACCTTGTGCCACAGTTCGACGGTGTCTTTACGCTGTGCGCGCTCTGGAGCGTATGAGTCGACGTGGTGCCATGCGCCGTCCTGCAGTGCGACGGCAAAGATGTACATGATCGAGTGGTCCAGGGTTTCGCGTGAAGCGGTTGGATCCATCTTTTCTGGGTCGTTGGCGCCGGTACCGATCACGTAGTGGGTGTGGTGCGACGTCTTGATCAGGATGGATTCAACATTGGCCGGGTCGGTGGCTTCTGGGTGCTCTTGGTTGAGCTTACGAGCCAGATCGATCCAAGCTTGTGCTTGGTATTCGGCCGAGTGTTCCTTGGTGTAGGTGTCCAGAATGGCGCGTTTGGCTTCGCCTTCCTCGGGCAGCGGCACGGTGTAATTGGCTTCTGGGCCATCCAGCATCCAGGCGATGACGCCGTCTTCACCTTCATAAATTGGGACGGGTGAGGTCTGGCCGCGCAGTGCACGGTCGATGGATTCAACGGCCATCTTGCCGGCGAATGCTGGCGCGTGTGCTTTCCAGGTGGAGATTTCGCCCTTGCGAGACTGACGGGTGGCGGTGGAGGTATGCAGGGCCTGGCCAACGGCCTGGAAGATCGTTTCGGTATCGGCGCCCAGCAGCGTGCCGAGACCGGCTGCGGCTGACGGGCCCAAGTGGGCAATGTGGTCGATCTTGTGCTCGTGCAAGCAGATCGCTTTGACGAGGTTGACCTGGATTTCGTATCCGGTAGCAATACCGCGAATCAACTCGTGACCCGATTTGCCGGCGTGCTCGGCTGCGGCCAAGATGGCCGGAATGTTGTCTCCGGGGTGCGAGTAGTCCGCGGCCAAGAAGGTGTCGTGGTAGTCGAGTTCACGAACGGCCACACCGTTGGCCCAAGCGGCCCATTCCGGGGAGACTTTCTCGTCAACACCGAACACGGAAGATCCGGACCCGCCGGTGGATGGTGCGTGCGTGGATGCCTGTGCGCGCGCCGACACAATAGGGGCACGATTCAACGAGGCAACGGCAACCGAAGCGTTATCGATGATGCGGTTGATGATCATGTCTTTGACTTCGTCAGTCACTGCGACCTCGTCAGCGGCGACCTGAGCGATCTTGTACGCCAGCTGGTCTTCGTGCGGAAGATGCTGCGCGGATGGGTAGACGCGTACTTCGTGGTTAATCATGACGTCCCTTCGGAGTTTCTGCATGGGTGAGAATGTGATCCAGCGACGCCTGCAGGTGCATGGTCGTCGCTGCACTGGCTAACAGTGGGTCTTTTTTGGCGATTGCCTCGGCAATCTTGGAATGCTCTACCGCGGAGGCGGCGAGACGGGTGGGATTATCTTTGGCCATTCTGCGGACGCGCGCCAGGTGCACGCGCAAATTTGAAAGTGCCGTGGACAAATAGCTGTTACCGGCCGCGGAGTCGATGAGTTCGTCCATGGTGTTAATCAGCTGGTAGTACGGTCCGGGGTCTTCAAGAATCTGGGCGTTTTCGGTGACGGCGTGGAATTTCTGGGCCAGTGGGCCAAACTTCGCAGCATGGTCACTGGTTGCGGCCAATCGGGCTGATTCGGTTTCGAGTACTCTGCGCAGCACGAACATATCGGCCAGATCGTCCAACGATACATCAGAGACGACGGTCCCCCGCCCCCGCTGTGCATCGGCCAGACCATCGGCGACCAATTTCGCCACGGCTTCACGCACCGGGGTGCGGGACACCCCGAGACGCTCTGAGAGGTCAACCTCGGCAAGCACCGAGCCGGGTGGCAGATCCCAATTCAGGATGTCCCGGCGCAGTGCTTCGTAGGCTCGTTCACTGGCACGCATACCCTCAGTGTATACATAGAGCCGAGTCGTTGGCCAGCCACCTAACATCTGGGGCACAATCATCGCGATCCTGTATACACTCCCCGCGTGATTGTGGTCGGGTTCACGTCAGATACTCTAACAACTCCGCGCACCCGATCGCGCGGCGACCTCTACACTGGAATGGCACATGACACCTGGCGCAAACATCGAGCAGTGGGAGTAGCGCGTGACGATACGCATCATCACAGTGGGCAAGCGACACGAAGCGTGGGTCGCAGATGGCATCGAACGTTTTGCCAAGCGACTGAAAAAACCCTACGACATCGAGTTCAAGCTGGTGCCACACACCACCGCCGGCGAACAACGGTCTCGTGATGAAGAGTCTGCTGCGATTCTGAAGCAAGTTCGTGCACAAGACCACGTGATGCTGTTGGACGAACGGGGCACAAATTTCCGTTCTCCGCAGCTGGCGGAGCACCTGCAACAGCTTTTTGATACTTCGCGCAGTGTGGTGTTGGTGATCGGTGGTGCCTACGGTGTCAATGATGAGCTGCGAGCGCGGGCCGATACGGTGTGGTCGCTGTCGAATCTCGTGTTTCCGCATCAGCTGGTGCGGTTGATGGTAACCGAGCAGATTTATCGCGCGCAGGAGATTTCCGCCGGTAGGCCGTATCACCACCAGTAGTCTGGTGCCATGACAGATTCGGTGCCGGCAGCGTTTTCTGATGCCACACGCTCTTGGTTTGAGCGGTCTTTTGATGCGCCGACCAGAGCCCAGTTGGGTGCCTGGGAGACGATTAGCTCCGGGGAGCATGCATTAGTGATTGCTCCGACGGGGTCGGGGAAAACGCTGGCGGCCTTCTTGTCTGCCATCGACCGGCTGATTACCACCCCGACCGAGGGTAAGCACCGCACCAAGGTGCTCTACATTTCCCCGTTAAAGGCGTTGGGGGTCGATGTTGAACGAAACCTCACGGCCCCGTTGGTCGGCATTACACAAATGGCTCAGGCCCAGGGGCTCGAGGTGCCAGAGATTCGCACCGGCGTGCGTTCCGGAGATACTTCGGCGCGGGATCGTCGTCGGCTCATCACCGATCCCCCAGAAATTCTGATCACCACACCCGAGTCGCTGTATCTGATGTTAACGTCAAAGGCTCGTGAGACGCTGGCCGGGGTAGAAACGGTGATTGTCGATGAGGTTCATGCGTTAGCCGGCAATAAACGCGGCGCGCACCTGGCGGTGTCGTTGGAGCGGTTGGATGCACTGTTGGAGCAGCCGGCGCAACGCATTGGGATATCGGCGACGGTGCGCCCGGCTGAAGAAGTCGCACGGTACCTGGGCGGGGTCCAACCGGTCCGCGTCGTCGATGGGGCCGAACAGAAACGTTGGGACATCACCGTTTCGGTGCCGGTGACCGACATGACCCAACCGGATGCCGGAGCCTCACCCGAAGAAAATACGTCGATGTGGCCGCACGTGGAAGCGCGCATCATGGAGATCGCCGCGCAGTATCGGTCGATGATAGTGTTTGTGAATTCGAGACGCTCGGCGGAACGACTCACCGAATCGCTCAATGAACTGTGGGAGCACGGTGAGGACGCGGAACAAGAATTTGCGCGAACCCACCACGGGTCGATGTCGGCCACGGCCCGCGCCGAGGTCGAAGACGGCTTGAAATCGGGCACGCTGCGGTGCGTGGTAGCCACGTCTTCATTGGAATTAGGCATTGACATGGGGGTTGTGGATGCGGTGATCCATCTGCAAGCTGCACCAACGGTCGCGGCGGGTCTGCAGCGCGTGGGGCGTGCCGGACACCAAGTGGGTGAGGTGTCCATCGGCTGGTTCTTCCCGCTGCACCGGGGCGATGTTGTCGACGCTGCGGTGGTCACCGAGCGCATGATGACCGGCGAAATTGAGGCCATCGAGATCCCGGCCAACCCGTTGGATATCTTGGCGCAGCACACCATCGCGGCCGCGGCCATGGATGAGCTGGTCGACCAAAAGTGGCTCGATGTGGTGCGTCGTGCCGCGCCGTTTACCACGCTGTCCATGGATGTGTACGCTTCGGTGCTGGATTTACTGGCGGGCAAATACGTCTCGGATGAGTTCGCCCAGTTGAAGCCGCGCGTGGTGTGGGACCGCGAAGCCGGCACCATTACGTCCCGCCCCGGAGCCCAGCGGTTGGCCGTCACCTCGGGAGGGACCATTGCCGACCGCGGGCTCTTCGGGGTCTATCTGGCTACCGAATCCGATGCGGCCAAGCGCGTGGGCGAACTCGATGAAGAGATGGTGTACGAATCTCGGGTCGGCGAAACGATCATCCTGGGCGCAACCACCTGGCAAATCGAAGACATCACCCATGACCGCGTGTTGGTCACCCCGGCATTTGGACGCCCCGGACGTCTGCCCTTTTGGCGCGGCGACCAACCCGGCCGACCCCTCGAACTGGGACGCGCCACCGGGGCATTTCGACGTGAAGCACTGGCGGATCCCAACATCGCCCAGCGGTTGCGCGCCGCAGGTTTAGATGACAACGCCCGGACCAATCTGCTGAACTATCTGACCGAGCAGCGCGACGCGACCGGACATCTACCCACCGACAC
Source organism: Yaniella soli (assembly GCF_054782375.1). Taxonomy (NCBI): domain Bacteria; kingdom Bacillati; phylum Actinomycetota; class Actinomycetes; order Micrococcales; family Micrococcaceae; genus Yaniella; species Yaniella soli. The sequence continues at coordinate 98,187 of NZ_BAAGSP010000006.1, read as the reverse complement.
CACGATCGTCGTGGAACGATTCCGCGATGAACTCGGCGACTGGCGCATCATTTTGCACACTCCGTTTGGCAAGGGTGTGCACGCACCCTGGGCGTTGGCCATCTCTGAGCGGGTTAAAGCCACCTATGGGTTCGATGCCAATGCGATGGCCGGTGACGACGGGATCATCGTACGCGTGCCCGCCACCGATGCCGAACCGGCGGCCGCCGATATCTTTTGGTTCGACCCCGAAGACCTGCGCGACCAACTGCGACAGCACGTCGGCGGATCGGCCCTGTTCGCCGCGCATTTTCGTGAAAATGCGGCCCGGGCGCTGTTACTGCCCCGACGCGACCCGGGCACACGCACACCGCTGTGGCAACAACGCCAACGCGCCGCGCAACTCTTAGCCGTGGCCTCAAAGTATCCGCAGTTTCCGATTATTTTAGAAACGGTGCGCGAAGTCCTCCAGGATGTCTATGACGTCGACGGGCTCATGGAGGTCCTCGAGCAGGTTCGTACCCGGGTGCTCCGCGTGGTCGAGGTACAGACGCCGCAGGCCTCGCCCTTCGCCCAGACCTTGCTGTTCGGGTATACCGCGCAGTTCATGTACGAAACCGATGCACCGCTGGCCGAGCGTCGGGCTGCGGCACTGTCGCTGGATCCCGGCCTACTGTCCCAACTGTTGGGTCAGGATATGCTGCGCGAACTGCTCGACGAGGACGTCATCGCGCAGGTGCAAGCCGACCTCCAGCACACCTCAGCGTCGCGTCGGCTGCACGGAACAGAAGGTGTCGCGGATCTGCTGCGCCTGTTAGGTCCGTTGTCCACCGCCGAGTTGGCCGCGCGACTACGCGAGGATGACGACGCCGTCGACGAGGCAACCGCCGAGCACCTGGTGGAACAGTTGGTCGCGGACAAACGCGCGATTGCCGTGCGCATGGGGCCGGCACACTTGTGGGCCGGCATCGAAGACGCACCCCGGCTGCGCGATGGTCTGGGCATACCACTGCCCATGGGCGTCCCGGCAGCCTTTTCGGATGCGGTTGATGATCCACTGGGCGATCTGGTGGCCCGCTACGCCCGCACCCACGGCCCATTTACCGCACCACAGGTCGCCGCACGTTTCGGCATCGGTCCGGTCATCGCCCATCAAGTGTTGCAACGGTTAGCCGCCCAACACCGGGTGACGCTGGGCGCGTACTTACCGAATCCGCCGGCCGGTGAGGGACCGGTGGCCACCGATGAATGGTGCGACGTCGACGTGCTCGCCCGGATCCGGCGGCGCTCACTGGCCCAGCTGCGTGCCGAAGTCGAACCCGTCGAACATGCCGCCTATGCCCGGTATCTGCTGGCACAGCACCAAGTGATGCCCACACCACAGGAACGCGGGGTCGACGGATTGGCGATCGTGCTGGATCAGCTCACCGGTTTCGCTGCACCCGCGCAAGTCTGGGAAGCCGCCATCCTGCCGGCACGCGTCGACGACTACCGGCCCGCAATGCTCGATGAGTTGCTGGCCACCGGGCAGTTTGTGATGGTCGGGGCCGCGGACCAGTCGGTGGCCTTCCACCACGTCGATACGGTCGACCTGACACTGCCCATCCGGCCCACCGATGAGCGACAACCGATCCACGATGCCATTATCGAAGCACTGACCGATACCGGTGGCTGGTTCTCCTCGGCGTTGACGGCGCAACTGGATGCTCCCGGAGAGGATGTGTTGGCGGCCCTGTGGGATCTGTTCTGGGCCGGGGTGGTCACCAATGACACGTTCACCGCGGTGCGTGCCACCTATGCGAAGTCCTCGACGCGTGCTCCGACGCAACGCACAGCCCCGCGACGCCAAGCACGCTTGCGTCGGCTCAACCGTCTGGCGCCCACCGCGCATGCTGCTCGCAATCCAGACCCGCCAACCGCGGTGGGTCGCTGGTCGCTCCTGCCGCAACGCACCGATGAAAACACTGCTGCCCTGCACGCTCAGGCCGAATACCTGCTGGACCGCTACGGCGTCATCACCCGAGGGGCCGTCACTGCCGAAGCCCTGCCCGGCGGGTTCTCGGCATACTATCGGTTGTTATCCAAGATGGAAGAGTCGGGACATATTCGGCGCGGGTATTTCATCGAGGGGCTGGGTGCCGCACAGTTTTCCACCGCGGCGACCATTGATGCGCTGCGCGCATATGATGACGACCCCCGCCATCCACAGGCCATCGGCCTAGCCGCAACCGATCCGGCCAACCCGTATGGTGCCACCCTGGACTGGCCCGCAACCGATGGGCATCGTCCCGGACGTAAGGCCGGTGCCTACGTTGTGCTCGTCAACGGTGAACCGGTGCTGTATTTGGAACGCGGCGGCAAGACAGTATTGCAGTTTGGCGAGCAACACCTCGCCGCGGCGGCAAACGCGCTGGTCGACGCGCTGCAGCGCGCCAAGGTCGACAAGCTGGCGGTCTCGACGGTCAACGGCGAACCCATCACGGGTACCGAGCTCGCCTCACACCTGGTCGATGCCGGGTTCTACACCACGCCCAACGCGATACGGTTTCGGGCCTAAACTAGCACCATGCCCACACCACCATTACCTGTTCGCGACGGCGTTGGACCCACTCGCCTGCGCATCCCGGCTGACGTCGAGACGACGGTCGTGCAATTTTTACGCGCCCGATTTCCGCATCTGGGACACGAGGCGTTGGCCTCACGCATCGCGGTCGGTGACATCGTGGGCAATGACGGTACCCGCATCACCGAGCACACGCCCGCCAGCGCGCACGAGTTCATCTGGTATTACCGCTCGGTGCCCGATGAACAGCGCATTCCCTTCGATGTCCGGGTGCTCCACCAGGACGAACACCTGGTGGTGGCCGATAAACCACACTTTGTACCGACAACGCCGGGCGGCCAGTTCCTGCAGGAAACCGCGCTGGTGCGGTTGCGCAACCAATTGGGCATCCCCGATCTAGTCCCGCTGCATCGATTAGACCGTGCCACCGCCGGGGTGTTGTTATTCTCTCCGAATCCCGCAACTCGTGGCGCCTATCAACAACTCTTCGAACACCGTCGCGTCACCCGCCAATATCGTGCCGTGATACAACTGCCCGCCCCCGCCGAATTGTATCTTGAGCGGTTCCCACTGACGTACCGAAATCGCATTATCAAAACCAAAGGGATCATCAACGCCGAAGTCGAAGCCTATGCTCCGCGTGCATCTGGACGGCTTGAAGCACCCCGGATCGGCAAGCGTCGGCGAAGCCACGCCCCCACCACCGGACCGAATGCCGTCACCGACATCACCTTGGTGTCGTACCAGCTCAACGATGACGGGGCGCTAGCCCATGTGGCGCTGCACCCGCGGACCGGTCGCACGCATCAATTACGCATCCATTTGGCAGCGCTAGGACACGGGGTACTGCACGATCGGTTTTACCCCGAACTGCTCGAGCACCGTGCCGATGACTACACCAAACCGCTGCAATTATTGGCGGATGGATTAGCATTTGCGGACCCGCTCACCGGTGAGCACCGGTCGTTTACTTCCCAGCAGACACTCAGTTTCGCACCGTACATTGAACCCGGCCCCATTCACCCGAGCCACTAAAGCGTGTCAGCTCGTTGATTTAGTGTCCCGGGCAGTAAAATGGGCAGACTTATTTAATGGGCAACACCGGGCGGTGGGAGGAGCGTGCACGTGACCGAAAGTTCGTCAGATTCATCAGATGCGTTATCACGACTGAAAAACCAGCCTTCTGCCCCCGCTGAACCACAGGCTGATGAGACCGTCGAGTCCGATGTCTCAGCGGTTCCGGTGCCCGAGCGGAAGACGACTAAGGCACCCAAGGAAGAAAAATGGACCTTACGTGATCGGTTCAACGCGTGGCTGGATTCATTTCGTGGGCCGACCCAGGACGATATTGAGCAGGCGATAGCCAATACACCAGATCGCATTCAGGCCCGCTGGCAAAAACTCCAGGATGATCGCCGTGCAGCGCGTCTCGCGGAAGCACGCGCACAACAATTGGCCGCCGAAGTGGAAGAAGCACGCCAAGCGTTGGAAGAGCAGTGGGAACGCGAATCGGAACGGATGGCTGAACTCGAATACGAGCAGGCCCTCGAGGCACGTCGTCGTCAACAAGAGCGCGAAACTCAAGCCCTGTTGCGAGCCGCACGCCGCCTGGAGTCCGATGACATTCCGAGACCGGACAATCGGCCGATGTTACAACAGCCCGACGAGTACCTCTCCGACGAGGAGCTGTTCGAGCGCGCCCAGCAGAACCTGCCCGAGTGGCAGCGCCTGGATCGCATCGTCAACAAAGCACGCTCGATCGAAGCGGAAACCCCGTCACCGCCTCCATCGGCAACCGATGAAGCACGCGAGGAAGCCGAAGATTTCGTGCTGCCGTTTCGTAAACCGGTCACGGATAATCCAGACCCGAAGCAGCTCGATGGGTTTCGTCGCATCACGCTGAGTATCAGCTGGGTACTGTTTGTGGTCGTTGGGCTGTTCAGTCTGGGCTGGCTGGGACCGTGGCCGTCGATGATTGAAGCACACGACGGACTCTATGGTGGTTCAACCTCGCTCATGTCGATGGCCTTCTGGCACGTCGCGGCATGGCCGTTGTTGTGGGTCGCCATGCTGTTATACACCCTGTATCAGTGGGCACCGTCGCAGTATTCGGCCGTCCGGAATCGCACGACCGCGTGGTACGTGTCCAATGCGATGCTGTTGGCGGCCGCCACGAAACTGCTGGCGCATTTCCAGGACGTCGGCCTCGAAGTGATCACCTCGATTGCTGCCACCGTGTTACTAGCTCGTGCGGTGGGCAGCTTGAACAGGTACACCGAACGCAACGCCAAGGAACGCTTCCTCGTCGATATGCCCATCGGCGCCTTTACCGGTTGGATGCTGATTTTTTCGGGCACCACCGTCTTCACCGCGATGGCGTCGTGGAACGTGTTGGATCTCTTCTGGATACCCGAAACAGTGTGGGCCATCCTCGCCATAGTGGTCTTGCTCATAGTATTGTCCCGGCTGACATTGACCGGTCGCGGCCGCATGTCGATTGCCATCGGGTTCAGTTTCGGGATGGCCGCGATCATCGGCACCCGGCTGTTTGGTGAAGACGCATCATTCATTCTGGTCGGTGTCGCACTGCTTGGATCATTCGTTGTGCTTGCCGCCACCGAGAATCGTCGCTATCAAATTTCGATCGCGGAGAAACAGGCCATCGAGCACCTCGTCTATGCCGATGATGCTGAGGACCGCTAGCTAGACTGCGGCTCTAAATGGGGATCCAACGGCCACCGCGCCGCAGTAATAGCCGTGGCGGGCCAGTCGTCGCAACGGCCGACACTGCGTCGCCCATGGCAGCGCTGACACGATGGGCATCTCCGTCGTCAGCAATATGAAACCGCACCACGATTTGCGGGACATTTGACAAAATCTGAATGTCTGTCTGTTCGACGGTTGCAATCGATGACACTGCGGCAACGGCCGAATCCATGACCTCTTCTGGACCGTGACCTGGATAAACGTCGCCTATGGGCAGGATCGCTCGGTATGAAGGCATGGACCCAATTGTAGTTGTAGAGTGGAGGCCATGACGGTTCGAACTCCAGACCCGAATCCCGGGTGGCTAGATGAAACGGAATTGGCCGCGGCCCGCGCACGGTTGCCGATGGTCTATGTAGAAGCAATCCCTGTGCGCCTCGATGAACATGGCCGCGTCGTAGAAGTTGGACTGTTGTACCGGGCCGATGCGTCCGGGACATTCCGCTACACCTTTATCTCCGGCCGTGTGCAATACATGCAACCCATTCGCGATGCCCTGATGCGTCACCTAGAAAAGGATTTGGGCCCGCTGGCGATGCCGCAACTACCCATGACGCTGACACCCTTTACAGTGGCCGAGTATTTCCCGTACGGTTCGACGTCAGGCCTCACTGACGAACGCCAACACGCCGTCGCGCTGTGCTACGTTGTGCCGGTTCGCGGTGACACCGAACCACGCCAAGACGCCCTGCAGGTCGCCTGGTTGACCCCGGACGAAGCACTGTCTACCGATGTGCAACAAGATTTTGAAGGCGGTCGCGGAAAACTTGTGACCCAGGCGATGGCCTGGGCAAACTGGGGCGTCTAACCTATGACAGGAGGTAGCTATGACTAGCATCGATATTGGTGCACCGGAAGATTTCCCCATCGAAGAAGGCGTCTATATCGGCCACGATGTGACCGGTGGCGAACCGATCGCGGTATTTCGCACCGATGAAGGCATCTACGCACTCAATGACCGCTGCACCCACGGCAACTACTCGCTTTCCGAAGGCTGGGTCGAAGACGAAACCGTCGAATGCCCGAAACACGCGTCGAGTTTTTGCCTGGCCAACGGCAAGGTACTGAACCTACCCGCCACTCAGGATGCACCAACGCACAAGGTAGAGGTCGTCGACGGTCGTGTCATGTTGACCCCGGGAACCGATGCCTAACACCGTCATTATCGGAGGCTCAGTGGCCGGATTCTCCGTGGCCGCGGGCCTGCGCGACGCCGGATACACCGGGGGCGTGACGATCATTGACCCGCACGAGACCGCGCTGGACCGTCCACCACTGTCCACCGAATATTTGGTGGGTGACGACGTCGAACTGGCACTTGCCCCGGACCAATGGTTCGTCGACAATGCAGTCACCTGGATACAAGATACGGTCCTACGCTTGAACCAACGACCAGCTCACGGCAGCAGTCGTCTGGTCGTCGAGACGCTCACGGAGCAGGTCGAAGCGGATGAGGTGGTCATCGCAACGGGAGCCGTGCCGAAAACCCTGGAACTCGACAAACCGGTGTATACGCTGCGGTCGCTAGCCGATGCCGACGCGCTACGCGACGCATTGCGGCCCGGCACATCAGTGGCAATTGCCGGGAGCGGGTTACTTGCACCCGAGCTGGCGACATCGGCCAAACATCTTGGGGCCAACGTCACCGCGTTTACTCCCCAGGTGCCGGCGACCCAGATTTTTGGAGAGCTTGCCGACGTTTTATACACCACGATGACGGAACAGGTTGAGGTCGTCCCCCGCCGGCTCACCGTGAGCGAAAACCTCGACCATTTTGATATTGTCATCGCCGCGGTCGGTGTTGAACCCGCCGTCACAGTTGCCGAAGGCTCCGGAGTGAGCATTGATGACGGGATCGTCGTTGACGACGGCTACCGCACATCGCTCGCCGGGGTGTATGCCATCGGGGACGTCTGCCGCAAACACGGTCAGTCCCGCCAGGATCATTGGGATCACGGGCGGGCCTCCGCAGCCCGGGTGGTACATACCATCATGGGTACTCAGCCCGATGCCCCAACTCCGCAGTGGGTATGGTCCGACCAGTTTGGCCATGACGCCCAGGCAGTCGGTCGCGTCATCCCGCAGGCTCACGAACAGCTCGTCCACCGCGGTGACAACGTCATCTTTGTGGTCGATGGAGACCAGCTCATCGGGGCGGCCGCCGTCGACGATCGAAAGGTGATTCGAGCAGCCACACGGATGATCACTCGCGGAATTGCCGTCGACCCAGACCAACTGGCCGATGTTGAGATGTCGCTTCGTCAACTGTTGCGGTGAGCATATGAGTTTGGTCCGCCGGGCGTTTGCCCATCAACGCATTGCTGACACCCATGCAGCCTGGGCCATTTTGCGTGCTCAAAACGGGCACATCGTCCTGGCAATCCTGGAACAGCGACTCGCGGGCGAACAGCGGCAAGTCCCTGCGCCCGAACTGTTTGAGCAGGTCACAGAGGATCTCGAAGAACTCCGGTCAGAAGGTTTTGAACTTCCACGCACTGCCCAGGAATATGTCTCTGACTGGCGCCGCTCCGGTATTCTGATCAGACGCCCCAGCACCGAGCAGCGAGAAGAAACCTTCGAACTCTCCCCCGGTGCCTTGGCAGCCATGCAGTTCGTTGACGAATTACACACGCCACGCCGGACCGTGACGGAATCACGCTTAGCGACCATCCAGAATCTCATGTCGAAGTTAGTGGTCGATACCGACCCGGACATCACGTCACGGCTGGCCACCCTCGAAGCAGACAAAGCGCGCATCGAAGAAGAGATTCAGCGTCTTTCCGAAGGTGAGATTGACGTCCTCGATCAGGAGAAAGCCACCGAACGCGTCGCCGAAATCCTCAACTTGGTCACCGAGGTGCCCTCCGACTTTGGTCGTGTACGCCAAGAAGTCGAAGGTCTCAACCATGATTTACGCGAAAAACTCATCGACTCGGATGACGCACGCTCAGCCGTTCTAGAAGATATCTTTCGTGGTGTCGATATCCTGGCGGATTCCGATGCTGGGCGATCGTTCTACGGGTTCTATGCGTTACTCTTGGACCCAGAACGCGGCATGGAATTCGAAGATGCCATCCAAACGATCACCGAACGCGACTTCGCTGAACACCTTCCACCGCCGCAAATGCGTGCCCTGCGCGGGATGCTGCCGGTCCTTCAAGAGCGGTCCACCGAGGTGCACCAAATTCTCACGTCCTTTAGCCGGAGCCTTCGTCGCTTTGTTCAAACACAGCGCCTGACCGAAGAACGCCGACTCAACCGCGAGTTACGGGCCGCGCTGAAAGACGCGATGCGAGCGTCGGAGGTCGTGCGTGCCACCACCGAATTCGATGTGGAGTTCCAGCTATCTCGGCTGCCCCAGATCTCATCAATCTCGTCGCTACGGCTCAAAAATCCTGGTGACTACCGCGTCGAGACGTCGCTAGAAGAAAATTCGACGGGTATCGTCTCGTTAGAAGAAATCCAACAGCTGGCGCGCACCATGGATATCGATATGACCGAACTCGAGACAAACGTCAATACCATGATCACCGAACATGGGACCGCCACCATCGGTGAAGTCCTGTCAGATTTTCCGGCGACGCAAGGCATCGCTTCAGTCGTCGGACTCGTCGTCTTGGGCCAAGAACATGGCAAATGGCTGGCAGGCAATACGGAAGCCGTGGCGTGGGATGGCCGCAGCGGTCACATCGAAACGTTTCTGTTTACCGAAAGGATTCCGCAGTGACCGAGAATGCATTCCCCGACCCTCTCGTCCCTGAGCCGGAAACACCCGACGACGGACGGCTATGGGAGACCGATACCGGCACGCTGCATGAACAATCACGCCGCGCTCTGCTGCAATTGCTGCGTGGCCCATATATTTCGGCGGACCGACATAGCAAACTGTGGACCCGAATTCTGGTCGACGAAACCATGATCCGCTCACGGTTAGCTGACCTGTTTCTCACGCTGGTGGTGGATCATGAACGCGAAGTGGCGTTTGTACGAAACGTCGACGAAGTGGACGCTCCGAGGGTAGTACGGGCACAGAATTTGACCCATATCCAAACAATATTGTTATTGCATTTGCGGCAACGGCTGATGCAAGATGCCGAACAAGCTCGTGCAGTCGTAGACGAAGGCGAGACGATAGAACAGTTAGCGGTCTTCGAAGGTGTGGGTGGGACCGACCCGGCACAATTTGAGAACCGTATCCGTTCGGCATGGAACAAGTTCACGGATCTGGGCATCCTCTATGAAACGACTACCCCGGGCCGATTCGAGATCTCACCGGTGCTTGCGGTGATCTTTGGGGCAGAAGAAATCACCGCTATTCGGCGCGAGTACGACAAGATCCTCACCGAGCAGCTTCCATTCGAAGATGAAGCCAACGACGACGAGGAAGATGATCAATGACCACACAATCCACGATCTTCCCCGACCAATGGCGCATGAATAAAATTGAAGTACTCAACTGGGGTACCTTCCAGAATCATTGGGAAATTCCCATTACCCGACAGGGATTTCTTATCACCGGTCCTTCGGGTTCCGGCAAGTCGTCACTGTTAGATGCGGTCTCGTCAGTGTTGGTGCCGCGCGGTGAGATCCGGTTCAATGCTGCTGCCCAGGCAGGGGCTGCTCGTGGGCCGCATGCGCGCAGTCTCGTCTCGTACGTGCGCGGCGCGTATCGTCGGGCCACCGATGTTGAGACCGGTGAAGTCGTCAGCACATATCTGCGAGAACAAGCGACGTATTCCGCGGTCAAACTGAGTTTTTCCAATGGCACCGATGCTGCCCCCATCGTGTTGATTAAGCTCTACTACCTGCGCCGCGGCGCCATGCAGAACGCTGATGTCCAAGAGCAATCGATCATCCTACGGGACGACCGAAAACTCACCGAGTTCGCGCAGTTCATTGATGCTGGCATCAATGTGCGACAGCTCAAACGTGACGTTGCCGAAGCTGAGCTGATCACCGATCGGCACTCCACATTTTCGAATCGTTTCAAACGCATTCTGAAGATCTCCGGCGATAACGCGCTCAAGCTGCTGCATCGAACCCAATCCGCCAAGTCCTTGGGCAATCTCGATGACCTGTTTCGTTCCTTCATGTTGGACGAGCCAAAAACCTTCCAGCTCGCCCGGACTGCTCGAGAACAGTTCCAGGAATTATCGCAAGCACACAGCACCGTCGTTGATGCTCGTGAACAACGCGATGTGCTCCAACAACTTCGTGAACCCGCCGAAGCCTACGAGGCTGCGCAGTCCAGAATTCAACGCACAGAATATTTGGTCTCTGGCATTGACGACTACACGGCGCTGACCAAACATGATCTGATCACCAAAGAAATCGAACATGCTCGGTTGAAGTTAGCGGAACACCGCGACGCGTTTGAAACCGCAGAGCAACGTCGCAGAGATGCGACTGACGACCATACGATCGCCAATCAGGAGTTGTTGGCCGCGGGTGGCGGGGCTCTGCAAACGTTGGAAGATCGTGTTGCAGCACAACAAGACCAGGTGGCAGCCACCCGACAAACACGAAACGATCTCCAGCAGCGCCTGTTGCGCGTCAGCATTGAACTGCCATATAAGCGACGTGATTTTGATGAATTGCGAGCCCAAGCAGCTCAAGATGCGGCGAATGCGACCACACGCCGTGAAGAACTCCAACACCAGCTGTATGACGTCACCAAACAACGCGGTCACAACGAAGACTCCCGCAAGGCATTGCAGGCCGAGCTCAAATCACTACAGGCTTCGCAGTCCAATATGTCGCTGCCGCTCCAACGGGCACGCCAGATCATTACACAGGCGGCTGGCCTGCCGGAACAGACGTTGCCATTTGCCGGTGAGTTGATGGAAGTTCGGCACGACTACCGAGACTGGACCGGCGCCATCGAACGTGTCCTGCGTCCATTCTCAACAACGCTGCTCATTCCGCAAGCACACGCAACCAAAGTGTTGGAGGCCGTTGATAGCCAGCATCTTGGCACGCGGTTAGTCTCCCAGGTCGTGCCGTCGTCGGATCCACAGCCTAAGCGTCTTCAGTATCCAGAGTCCGTCGTGAACCGTGTGGCGGTGGCCGACCATGCGATGCAGCCCTGGATCTATGCGGAACTGACCCATCGTTTTGATTACCAGGCGGTCGAAAAAGCCAGTGAATTTGGCAACTATCAGCGGGCTGTGACACGAGCCGGTCAGGTGCGTCGTGGTGCCAATCGCTATGAAAAAGATGACCGGCACAAGGTCAATGACCCAACCCATTGGGTCATGGGGTTTAGTAACAACGAAAAATATGACAGTTTCTCCGAGCAGCTCCAAGAGCTCACAGCACAAGATGAGCAGCTAGAACAACGGCTCGAGAAAATTGTGCAGCGTCAGAACCATGAACAGTTGCGGTTGCACTTGCTGGAAGATATCGAAACACTGCGTTGGGAGGCCATCGATGTCGTCACCGCGGAGATGCGGCTCGATGAGTTACAAACAAAGCTCGTCGATTTGCAATCGTCAAACAGTGATCTGTTGGAGGCGCAACGGCGCTTGACCGAAGCGGCTTCGAAAAAGACGGCCACTGAGAAAGCGTACGAGGAGAAACTCCAGACCCGTATCGCCTCAGAAAACCGTGTCAGCTCGTTAGAGGCAGCACTGGATGAGTTGGACACCCAAGTGCAGTCACTTGAGGTCGCAGACGATCTCACGGCCGAACTCGACGCACTGTTCTTGGAGGTCTCTGAAACACGACGCCTGAGCCACGAGAAGGTGGATCGGGTTTCGCGTCAAGTATCGACGCGATTGCATAAACAGCAGCACGAACTCGAACGCGCTGCCTCTGATGCAGCTTCGAAATTCCAAGGTCTCGCCCAAGAGTTTCGAACCCGTTGGGAAGCCGTTGCCGCGAACTTATCGGTCTTTATCGACGACCGTGCCGGGTATCAACGCCTGCTGGAGAACATTATTTCTGATGGACTGCCCCGCTTTGAGGACCGCTTCTTTGACCTGTTGCAAACACAGTCGCGCAATAACGTCGCAAACCTGGCCAGCGAGATTCGTGGCAACTTGGGTCGGGTCCAGGACCGTATCGCGCCGATTAACGAATCCTTAGCGCGCTCAGAATTCAATCCAAATACCTATTTGAACATCGTGGTGCTCAATAACCAAAACGAGAAGGCCCGCGAGTTCCTAGCGGACCTGCACGAGATTTCGTCGGGTTCATGGGCAGAACAGGACCGCGACTCGGCAGAGTCACGCTTCCACATCATGAACGGCATCATGCAGAAGATCGGCTCATCTGAACCAGCTGATGTGACCTGGGAACGACAGGTGCTCGACACCCGGTACCATGTGCGTTTCCGGGCTAAAGAAACCGACGGGGTTGGAACCGAAGTTGATGCATTCGATTCATCCGACGGGTTGTCAGGCGGACAACAACAAAAACTCGTGACATTCTGCCTGGCGGCAGCGCTGCGTTATCAACTAGCCGGTGTGGATGCTGATGTGCCCGGTTTTGCTACGGTCATGATGGATGAGGCCTTCGATAAAGCCGACAGTCGGTTTACGAGGTTGGCGATGGATATCTTCCAGGAATTTGGCTTCCACATGGTGCTAGCAACGCCGTTGAAACTGTTGGAAACACTCGATCAATACATTGATGGCACCGCGGTGATCAGTATCGAAGACGCCCGAAAATCGCGTGTCTCGTTGGTCACCGCAGATGCGCCCGGTAGCGCTCCTCAGTCGACACGAAACGGTGCGGTCAACAAAGCCAGCGAAGTCCAGACCGACACGGCCGATGAACAACAGTCTCCGGCCACAAACGGGGACGAACCCTCGACGACTGCCGATGCGGCCCCGCCGGTGCAACCTGAACCAGAGGGCTTATGGTAAAGCAGGTTACAACTACCGCTGCGATCGAACGGTTGAAGAAAACGTACCAGCGCAAAGCCGGCAGCTGGGCGCTGCAACACCTGGGCCATGAGACACCCGATGGCTCGGCTGCAAGTTTTCCGCTGCACCCGCCAACACAGCAACAGGCGATGGCCGACCAGCAGACGGTCATTGACTGGGTAGCCTCGTGGCGTGCACATCCCAAGCTGTCCGACGCGGTCGTCTGGGGCACTCGACACTGGTCGTTGCTGGGCCGCCAGGACGTCCCGCTGCGCCTAGAAATTCCAGCTGGCCATACGCTGGCAAGCATCATCGGTAAAACCGACCAGTGGACGAGTCTCTTGCGACGATTCGAGAGCCTGTTGGCCGCATTGGACTCGTCAGAGAACCTCCGCAGTGTGCTGGCCCGCGATGCTGATGGGATTGTCGCACTCACCAACATAGATTTTCAACGACTCGTGGACGTGCTCGTATGGCTTGGGCAGCACCCTGCTTCGGAGCTCTACATCCGACAACTGCCAGTACGTGGTGTTGACACGAAATGGATCGAGGCGAACCGTCGGCTCGTGACGGCCCTGCATCGTGCACACACCGGCCATATGAGTCTGGGCATCGCGACCGAACCAAGTTTGTGGCGCATCCGCCTGCTCGATAACACCCATCACATTGGTGCCCTGTCGGATGTTTCAGCACCGTTGGATCAACTGGCGGCACTGGATGTGAAGCCACGTCGGGTGTTGATCGTCGAGAATCTCATCTCGTTGCTGACGCTTCCCGCCATGCAAGATACGATTGCCATTTTCGGTCGCGGCACAGCCGTCCCGGAACTGGCGAAACTTCCCTGGCTGGCAAGCGCAGACGTCTATTATTGGGGTGATCTCGACACCCACGGTCTCCGCATTTTGCATACTTTCAGAGCGGCCGGGGTCGATGCCACGTCCCTCTTGATGGACCTGCCAACCCTGCAGCAATTCCACGACCTGTGGGCACAAGAGACCAAGCCGTTCACCGGTGATCTCGACCTACTGACCACATCGGAAGCAGCAGCCTACGATTATCTGTGTACCCACCCGGGCACACGGTTGGAACAAGAACGCATTGACTGGTCGCATGTACTCGAAATATTGCGAGCGCGAGGCTTCGTATTTGAGCGGCTAGACTAGCGTTCATGCCAAAACCCAGTGACTTTTCTTTTCGCCTCGGCACGCGTCTTGACGGTGCGCACGGCCGCACCGGTACGATTCATACTCCGCACGGCGATATTCAAACCCCAGCGTATATTCCAGTGGGAACCAAAGCCACCGTCAAGGCGGTACTACCGGAAGTCGTCAAAGACTTAGGTGCCCAAGCCGTGTTGTCGAATGCTTATCATTTGTATTTACAACCCGGCCCAGAACTGTTGGATCTGCACGGCGGCTTAAGTACATTCATGAATTGGCCTGGACCAACCTTCACCGACTCGGGCGGTTTTCAAGTCATGTCGCTGGGTTCCGGGTTCAAAAAGGTCATCGATATGACCGGCCCTGAGGCTCAAGGCAAAGTGGGCTCCGATGACGCGGTGGCGCCGGGCAAAGAGCGTCTGGCCAATGTAGATCATGACGGGGTCTGGTTCACGTCGCACATCAACGGTGACCGGCACCGGTTCACTCCCGAAATTTCGATGAACATTCAGCATCAGCTCGGGGCTGACGTGATGATGGCATTTGACGAGTTGACCACGTTGCATAATTCGCGCGGGTATCAGGTCGAATCGTTGGAGCGCACCCGCGGGTGGGCACAGCGCAGTCTCAATGAGCACGCAAACCTCACCCAGAGGCGTGCTGATCGTCCATATCAGGCGCTTTACGGCGTCATTCAGGGCGCCCAGTACGAGGATCTGCGTCGCAAAGCCTGCCAAGATCTCAGTGCGATGCGCACCGATTTCGACGGCACCGAGGCAGGTTTTGACGGCTACGGACTCGGTGGGGCATTCGAAAAAGAAAACCTCGGGACCATCGTGGGCTGGTGTGCTGAGGAACTCCCGGAAGACAAACCCCGGCACTTACTAGGGATTTCAGAACCCGATGACCTCTTTGCGGCAGTTGAGGCTGGTGCCGATACGTTTGATGCCGTCTCCCCAACCCGTGTGGCGCGAACCGGCGCATTTTATACCGACCACGGACGCATCAACTTACCGCGGGCACAGTTTGCTCGTGACCTGTCGCCGCTGCAGGAAGGCTGCGATTGCTACACGTGCCAGCACTACTCGAAGGCGTATATTCGGCACCTGATCAAGGGTGACGAAATTCTGTCGGGCACGCTGCTGTCAATTCACAATCTGCGTTTTACCATCCGGCTGGTGGACACCATCCGGCAAACCATCATCGACGGCGACTTCTACGAATTCAAAGACCACATGTTGGGCCGGTATTACTCGAAATAACTACTCGAGGAAACTCACGAGCTGCTCGAGGGCGATGGTGTGGCCGTTGCGACTGTCGTCAATCATTTCTCGTCCCACATATGACGTGGTCTGATCCGTGACGACCACACAGATACCGTCGACTTCCTGGATGAATTCCCAGGAGACCAGACTGCTAGCCAAGAGTTGTTCACCGATGCGAACCGTTTCGGTATACACGATCGTGTCTTCGGGCTCGATGAAGTGATACTCGATGACGCCATGAAACTCCATCGATCCGGGCGTACCACAGCGATAACGGGCACGCCCTCCCGCGTGGAAGTCGTCTGCGTCAAAGACCATGGATTGGCCCGCGGGCACGGACCACTGGCTTCGCACGGCCGTCTCAGCATAGGCCTGCCAGACCGCCGACAGGGGTGCCACGACCAGTTGTTCGAGGCGAACGGTGTCGTGGACAAGTGTTGACCTTTGCGAGACTGCATCCATTGCTACAGAATGGCCCTGGCCATGCAGGAAGTCAAGAGGATCCCGACCCAGGACGTGAGGACTCTGCTTGGCCCACCGTGTATTTTCGTTCCGGTGAAACACCATTGACCAGGTAGTCGCCGAGAATGCGCGCCCGATAGATCAGCGGGTTGTGGCTGGCCAGCACCCGGGCGTTGCGCCAGTGGCGGTCGAAAGCCCGGGCCTGCGATGTTGCGGACGCGCCACCAACTTCAAAAATCTTGGTTGCCACTTCGAGCGTGACCGGGGCGATGACCTGTTGGGCCTGATACACCTGCGCATACAACTCATCGATGGCAGCTTCGGGTACCTGGTCACCGGCGGCATCGGCAGCAAAGTGTTCGGCTAGCACCGGTGGAATCGCGTGGAAGATGGTTTCGATTCCAGCGACCTGCGCACTGAGCTCGCCCAGTAACTGCAGCACTTGCGGATCATAACGCACTGTACCCGCTGCACCGTGGCTGAACGTGCGAGTCCGGCTCTGGACGTAGGCGGTACCGTCGCGCAGCACAGCTTTGGCGATGCCGACCAGGGTGGCCAGATGCACGGTTTGCCAGGCGGCCTGACCATAGGCCGTGCGATCCCCCGATTCCAGCCCGAGACCGGCCGGGAAAATCTCTGTTGCATCAACGGTTACGTCGCTGAACGTAGTCGTCCCCGAGGCGGTGAGCCGCTGCCCGAAACCATCCCAGTCATCAACGATGTGCACCCCGGAGGCATCGGCAGGCAGGGCCAATGAAACCGGCTCGTCGTCGTCTCCGGTGGCTGCCACAGCAATCCAATCCGCATACCCGGTGCCGGTCGAATAGTATTTGGTGCCATCGAGTTTCCACTGACCGTCATGATGTGTCAGTCGCGTTGCGGTGGTACCGTGTGCGTTGCCGCGTTCGGTAATGGCGTTGCCAATGATGTCACCGGCACCCAATCGGGTGAGCCACCGGTGGATGAACGCTGCGTGTTCATCGGTGCGGCTCAAGACGTCCTCAACGAAACTCCAGTGCGCACGGAGGGCTTGGGCAAGGTTGGAATCGGCGGCGGCGAGCGCGACGAAGAATGTATAGGCTTGCGGCAGCGACAGACCGTACCCGCCATAGGCTTGCGGGACGCGTAACCGCGTAAAGCCGGCTGCGCGAAGCTTTTCAACCGGTGCCGTATCGATGCCGCCGGCGGCATCGCGGGTTGGTGCGGAGGCCAGAATGTCATCGAATACCGGGTCCAGCTGCTCCCAGAGTTCGGCGATGGTCGCGTCGGTACTGTTGACGACGGGTGTAGCAACGGTCTGTGTCATGTCAGACTCCTACAGATGATCGTGGCGTCGGCAGAACGTCGTCCACGTGCGGCGCCATACTTGCTGAGAACGGTTGGACTCAGCCGAATCATCACCTGGAGCACCCCACTATAGGCAAGAGGGTTGCTGGCTGATCAGCCAGGGCTTAGAAGATCAGCACTCGTGATTCTGGTGACTTAGCTAACCACATTCGCGACGCCTCGGCAAAGTGACATGACATATTACGTAGTATTAGGCATCGGTGAGCACACCATAATTGGGCTCGGCGGTTTTGATTTTGCGGATAATCCACATGGTGACGGGGGCCAGCACGATTTCGACCATGAATTTCCAAACCCACCCGATCAGCACGAAGACGAGGTATTGGCCAAAGGTTTCGATGCCGATCACCGTTGCAGCGATGGCCGAAAACGCGATGGTGTCTAAGAGTTCTCCGACCAGGGTGGACACGGCGATGCGCCCAAAGAGATACCGTTCTCCGCTGCGGCGTTTCATCGCCACCATAATCCACGCGTTCGACAGTTGGCCCATGAGAAAACCGACCAGGGAGGCCAATACGATCAGCGGGACCGGCCCGAGCGTCCTGACCAGAGCCTCTTGACCATCGTAAAATTCGGCCGGCGGCAAGACGATAATGATCCAGTAGGTCAGCGAGGCGAACGCAGACAGTATGAAGGTCGAGTAGATGACCCTGCGGGAGGCTTTGAACCCGTAGACCTCGGAGATGATGTCGCCGACGATGTAGGCCACTGGAAAGAGGAAGAAGCCGCCGTCGGTCAAAAGCGGCCCGAACTGGACCCCTTTGGCAGCACCGATGTTTGACAGGATCAGCACCACGGCCATGATGGCAAACAGGACCGGGTAAATGTGGGTGCCAACCGGGGCATAGTTGCCACTCGGCTGGTTGGCATGGGTTGTTTCAGTCACGAAATCGTCCTTCGTACAAACGTTGTCTCGCGACGGTGTCACGGCCTCGACGGCCCCGTCCTCAGCTGCTGCCCCAGCTGGCGTTGAAATGGTTCATGGATATTGTAATCAAGACTGGCCGTTGGTTTTGAATGGGTCGACGCCGCGGGGCACAAAGACCAGGGTCATGGCCATGCCGATGACCGAAGCCGTGACGGTCATGGTCCAGGAAAGGTGCCAACCATCGGCCGCCGAAGCAATGGCCGACAGCACAACGGGCCCGAAAAAGTTCGCGAGGTTGAACATTTGGGTGATCAGCCCGATGACTGCGGCCGGTGAGCCACCCGGTGGCGCAATGTCGACGGCTTGTCGCGTCACGGTCGTCGGGACCAGGGCGCCAGCAAAAGAGAACACACCTGCGGCCAGTAGTGCCCACACGATGTTGCCTGGCACGGTGCTCCAATCTGGGGCGAACACCACCGTGGAGGTGATGGCCATCGTGGCCAACCCGATGACCAGCAGTCGGCGCGGTGGATGGCCGCGTTGCAGCAGCAGACCGGTCACGACGTTCGCGATCCCATTGAGCCCACCGACAATCGCGGTTGCGATACCGATGATGATGGCCACATCGATCGCGGAGGCCAAGGTTACCTCGCCGAAAATTGTGGGGAGAAAACTCAGCACCGCACCCCATTGCAGGGTGTAGGACGCAAAGATGATCCCCAGCGCCCACGGCAACGGGGTACGAACCGACGAGATAATGACGCGTTTGATGCGGGTCATGTTGACGACGCCTGGTGCATCGGCGGGTACGTTGCGCAGCACAACCGGGATGAAGGCGAGTGTCACCCCGCCCATGATGAACCACCACGTATGCCAGGTGATATCAGTGGCGTTGAGTAATACCGCAGAGATGCCAACGCCGAGAAAGAGTGCGGTGCCTTGAAAGCCGCCCCACCAGCCCATCGCGGCATTGACTTTGTCGGACGGGGCCAGCGCACGCACCATCGCAGGAGCGGCGACCGTGACGAGAATAAAGCCCACGCCCTCGATGGC
Organism: Yaniella soli; assembly: GCF_054782375.1. Taxonomy (NCBI): domain Bacteria; kingdom Bacillati; phylum Actinomycetota; class Actinomycetes; order Micrococcales; family Micrococcaceae; genus Yaniella; species Yaniella soli. The sequence continues at coordinate 78,856 of NZ_BAAGSP010000006.1, read as the reverse complement.
GCGCGTCGTCATCAACCATCCAGCATTGACTGCGAAACCGCCCGCAACCGATGCGAGGCCCGCACAGAGCATGCCGACGACCACCGTATATTTGGCCCCGATACGTTCTGCCACAACCGAAGCGGCTAGGCCGCCGAGCCCACCGGCCATCTGCACCACGCCGACCAGCGCGCCGGAGGCAACCAGGCTGATGCCGAGGTCGGCTCGAATAAATTCCAGGGCAGAGGGAAGTTTCCAGACGTGCATGGCTGCGAGAATTCCCGTCACCACCACCACGGGCCATGCCCGTGCACCCACCGCCGTTGTTGCCATAACCACAAAGCCTACTCGGGCTGTGCGAAAAAACACTAGACTAAGACCAAACCTGAAGCATTCGATTGAAGGCCCCATTGTGACCACACCTGTCCCAGAGAAATACGATTCCGCACCGAAGCGGCGCAAAAACACCGACCCCAAGACTCGGCTGTCGATGTCGATCTACGGTTTCCTATTGGCCTGGTTGGTGCCCAACATTTTGATGGCCGGCATCGTGGTGATTCTCAACCTCATGCCGCTGGCGGACACGGTGGGTGACCTCACGCCATTGTTGACGTTGGTGGGTCTGTCCGGTCTCGTGCTCGGTTTACCGTTGGCACTGCTGACGAACTGGCTGCTGCGGCATCAGTTGAACCAATCAATCCACATCCTGGCCTACGCCATCATCGGGATGCTCTATGGTCTGACCGTCCTGACGAGCGGCGGCGAAGGACTCATCCCGCTGTTGATTCCGATCATCGGTTTCCCCGCTGCAATTTTGATGGCCCTTGGGCGTTGGGCGGCAACCTCATTTGTCCACGTGATCGAACCGGATACGATCGATGAGAATGTCTGACGACTTGTGACATCACGACATGCGAACATTGGCCTAGGCCATATATGATGGGTGCATGTATAGCATTCATTCACCAGCAGTAACCCTGACCATCGCCGGGTCCGAAGCCACCGGTGGCGCCGGCGCGCAAGCCGACCTGCGAACCTTCCAAGAACTCGGCACCTATGGTGCTGCCGCCTTGACCTGCATTGTCGCGTTTGACCCGAACGATGATTGGAACCACCGTCTGACCCGCGTGGCGCCGGATGTGCTCGAAAACCAGCTGGAGGCCATTCAGGCGAACTTCACCGGTCAACTCGACACCGTCAAACTGGGCATGATGGGCTCGGTCGAGACCATCGAGGTCGTTGCTAACGCCCTGCAATCCCAACAGTGGCAGAATATTGTGCTGGATCCGGTGCTGATCTGTAAGGGCCAAGAGCCTGGCGCAGCGCAAGACACCGACGAAGCGCTCAAGTCCAAGCTGCTACCGCTTGCCACGGTGACGACGCCAAACCATTTTGAGGCCGAGCAGCTTTCCGGCATGAGCATCACCAATCTCGATGAACTCAAGGATGCCGCCCGCAAGATTTATGACACAGCCGGGACCGCGGTGTTGGCCAAAGGCGGTATTCGTCTCGATGGCCCCGAAGCCGTGGATGTGTTCTATGACGGCTCACATCTCGAGGTGCTCAGTGTACCCAAGATTGGCAATCACGCCGTCTCCGGCGCTGGCTGCTCATTGGCCGCGGCCGTGACCGCTGAATTGGCCAAGGGTCGCACCGCGCTGGAAGCCGCGGAACGTGCCAAAGATTTTGTGACCGCCGGGATCACGCAGCGCGTCGAAGCTGCGACGCCGTATGACATCATGTGGCAGGGTGGACTGCGCAGGACGCAGTAGATCCCGTACGGGTCGCTGCGACACAACAGACGTCAGCGCTGGTCACGACGCAGCGGGTGGTCCTGTGGAATCTGGACGAGCACGATCTCGATGCCATCGGGGTCGGCAATCCAGGCTTCCATGAGTCCCCAAAATTCGGTGCGCGGCTCCCGCAACGTCGTCACACCAGCGGCGTCAAGTCGCTGATATTCGGCAGCGACATCCCTCACCTGCATCCACAACGACATGTGGGCTGGGCCAGCGTTGCTGGCGGCGTGCCCCGAGACTTCGAGCAACCCATTGCCGCAGAAGAAGACCATGCCCGGACTGTCGGGCGGGCCAAATTCACGGTGGATGGCCAGACCGAGGGTATCTCGATAGAACGCCTGGGTACGGGCCGGGTCTTGTGGTCGCAGCAAGATGCGGCTACTCAAAATCTCCATAGGGGCTCCTTATTAGATAAAGTCGCGGGGCACCCTGGTGTTCCAGGTCTTTGACGCGACCCGAATTTCGCCTTCATATGCGTCCAACTCAGCGTAAATGTGGAATGATTCGGGGCTCGATGTCAACACGGTCTTGGTGTAGGTGCGCGCGTCCCAGTCACCTCGCCTGAAGCCCATGGTCCACTCGGTTTCACCGCGCACCGAGTTCACATCGGTATCGGCAAACGTATAGCGCTCGACCGCGCGACGGGTGACATCCAAGTCAATGTCTTCGAACCGAACCACCCCGAGATCTTTGACAACTTCAAGTTTTCCGGTCAGATCCACCAGATTGCGACTGACGGTCCAATCGTGTTCATCGGGTTCGATCTGGGTGGTCTCCAACGGCGGGGAACCTTCTGGTTCACCGAACACCGGGGTCAGTTCATCATCGGCCTCCATTGGGCGCACGGGCAAAACCAATGCGCTTTCATTTGGGTCGATGGTGAGTCGCACCGGCTCCGGGGACGGCCACACCACCGGCCAGTATGACGTTGACACCGCAATCCTGACACGATGGCCCGCCGGAAAGGACTGTGCCAGCCCGTTGAGCTGGACTCTAAACTGCTGCGCTGCACCGGGTTCTAGGGGCTGCGGGTTATCGGACCCCGCATAGTGATTCAGATTCAGTACCCCGTAGCTGACGCGTGTGGCAGAGTCATCTGGGGCAACATCGGAAAGGCGAACGGCGACCATAGCTACGGGTTGATCGGCCGAAATCGACAGCTCCACCTCGGGCGACCCCAACAGTTCAAGCCGCTCAGGTAGTGGCTCACTGTCAAAGATCATCGACCCGCCGTCTTCCTCACGCTGGTCGTAGGGCATATCCGGTGGTGCGTTATATGAACACCATTTGCCACCAAACTTCCCAACGGACAACGGGGACTCGACCGTAAGTTCAGGTGACGCGGGGACGTCATCCTGGGTGGTTTCTGGACGCAGGATTCGGTGCCGACCCAGCGGATAACGGGTGTAGTCAATCCGCGGACTGGGCCAACTGCGCTCACCGACCCACCGTCCCGGGCGTTGCTCGTACGTGGTCGCGGGGGCAACGGTGTCTTGCATCCAGATCGCGAGCTCAGGGCCATCCATCGCGCCATTGTCTTTGTCATCTTTGAGCCAATGATCCCACCAGGCCACGACTTCTTGTAAGAATCCTATGGCCGGACCGGGTTGACCCAGATGCGGGTATTTGTGGCTCCAGGGTCCGATCAGACCGCGGGTTGGGGTGTCGAGTCCCGCCAGCAGCCGGAAGACCGCATTGGAGTAGCCGTCGGCCCAACCGCTGGCCGCAAAGACGGGGACCTGCACGTCGGAGTAGTCCTCATTGATTGAGCCGTGGCGCCAGTAGTCATCTTTGCGCTGGTGCTGCAACCATTTCTCTAACCACAGCCCACTGTTTTCAATGCGGTCTTGCCACATCTCACGCCACCGGTCCCCCACGATCGCAGGGTCTGGCGGATTCGAATTATAGGAGAACATGGTTGAAGCCCAGGACAGGTTGTCGGTCAACATCAGTCCGCCCATGTAGTGCACATCATCGGTATAACGATCATCGGTCGAGCACACGGTGACGACCGCGTCTAAACCTTTGGGCTGTCGTGCAGCCACCTGGAGACCGTTGAACCCGCCCCAGGAGATACCCATGATGCCGGATCGACCAGTACACCAGGGCTGGTCGTGCATCCAGGCGAGCACCTCTTCGACGTCGTCGAGTTCTTGGGGCAGGTATTCGTCGGTCAGCACGCCTTCGGAGTCGCCGCAGCCGCGCAGATCAACACGCAAGCAGGCGTAACCGTGGCCAGCCATGTACGGATGGTGAATCGAATCGCGCTTGGCAGTCAGGTCCCGTTTGCGATACGGGATCATCTCCAGTACACCCGGCACTGGATCGTCTTGTGCTGATACGGGTTTCCAGAGTCGCGCGGCCAATCGGGTGCCATCGGACATTGGAATCCAAAGGTGTTCCGTTTCCTCGACGGGATACGGCAAGGAAGTGACGGTGCGCATGAGGCTCCTTATTCAACTTCATCGATTTCAAATATGAGGGCTTCGCGACACTGGTCATAGAGGTGTCGCAGTTCGTCTTCGTTCGCACCGGCGGTGAAGATCTCGGCGAGACTAAAACTGTAACTGTCCTCGCTGTCGGCGTCAGAGAGTCGGGTGCCTTCTTGTGCTGCGATTTCAACGATGACGCCCGGGTGCTGCGCTTCAATGGTCGCGACCTCTTCGTCGGTCGGGACTCTTTGGACGTCACCGTCGGAGAACCGTCGCCAGAACCATTTGGCGGCCATCGGGTATTCGCCTTCGCCGGTGGGCATGTGTGGCTTGTTTCCAAGGGCCAGATCGACCATTGGCGCGTGGTTGGTCACACCGTCCACACTGTGAAACAGTGGGGCGTGTGATTGGGAATGCCGGGTGTTAATCTCGAGTAAGTTCAACCGTTGTGTCGGTTCGTCCCAGAAGTATTCGACATTGAACGTACTGTCTGTCAGACCGATCGATGCAATGATGCGTCGGGTGACGTCTGTCATCCGTGTTTGCACGTCGTCTGGCAGTGCCGAGGGGTAGAGGTATTGCAGGAAGCTCGAGGAGTGTTCATAAGTCGGCGCATCAATCACACCGATAATTTCGACTTGGTCGCCCCAGCTATACCCTTCCACCGTGTATTGCTTGCCACTGGCAGCTTCTTCCACCATGTATGCGCCGCCGGACACCTCTGCGATCTCGGCGGGCAGTTCGAGCTGCTCGAGCACTTCATCGAATGCGGTGCCGACGCGTTCGGCAGCAGCACGTTCTTCGGCCAGGGCGTCTTTGAGTTCTTGGTCGTTTGCAACACGGTGTGCTCCCTCAGAAGAGAAGGATTTAATGGGCTTCACCCATGCTGGATATGACATGTGGTCAGGCAGACGGGCTTGTGGGTCGTCAACATCGATCAGGTCGAATCCCGGGTACTCGGTGATTACTTTTTGTTGTTCGAGTCGGCTCCAGTATTTGTGTTCACATTTGACGACGGCCTCAAGGTTTTTGGAGCGTAACCCATATTTTTCGCAGAGCGGCGGTAACAACATGCTCACCGGGAAGTCCCAGTAGCCCACGATGGCATCGATGGAACCCTCGAAACGCTCGAGTTGTTCCACGGCTTGGCCGTATAAGTCAGAAAATGAGATGAGTCCGCCTTGGAGCTCATCGATCGTCAGGAGGCCGTGGAATGTATACTGCTCGGCATCGGGCAGGTTGGCCAGTTCTTCGTGGCCGAGTTCGTCTAAACCGAGAACAAAAATATTCTGTGTCATTGGGCTTTCCTCCTATTGCGGTGAGCTATTCACCCAAGAGGCCGCATCGGCGCCAATCTAACACACAGAATCATCCGTCAGAAGATTCCACTTCCGCACCCGTGCCACAGCATCGTGGACTCGCGTACTACAACATCGATGATGTTAGGACTCGCCTTGTCCCGTCTGGCCCCTATTGCTGCTATTCGAACTGCCAAGTTCAGGCGGGTCCTGGTTATCCTGCGGCTGGGCGTCTGCCTCGACAGGCTCCTGCGAAGCAGGTGACTGCTCTTGTTCGGGTTCTGCTGCAGCCTGTTGTTGGGTCGGCTGCTGTTGAGGCTGCTCGTCGTCCGACTGCTGTTGTGCAGGCTCATTTGTCGGCTGTTCGTCAGCGGATGGTTCCGGTTCCGGCTGGGCCTGACGTGAGCTGGACTGTGAGGCTTGATTCGTATCGCGCAGATCCGCGCGGTTGTCCTGGGCATCCTCGATAAGTCCGCGAATTTCTTCCAGGTGGGTTTCGAGGGTGGAGATGTATTCTTCTTTGGCGTCACCCCAGGCCAATGCGGCCACGGAGTCGTCGTTTGAAGTATCGGGAATGGCTGTGAGCACCGCGACGGCCTGCTGAGCGTCTGATCGGATCGAGTTCATTTCACCGATGTATTTGGTCAGCTCGGTGACATCATTGGCTGGCGGCGAAGGTGGCAGATCATTGAGACCCGCAATCATCGGGTCAACATAGGACGGCAGAGTGCATTCGGCATCTTTGGAGAAGATGCCACGCTCGTCCTGGCGTGCTTGTTCCTGCGCTGCGTTCAAGGCGTCCAGTGTCTGTTGGTCGTCGACCGAGGCTGGATCAACGACTGCATACCCGGCTTCGACCATTTCCAGCGCGAGATCTTCGCCGTTATGATAAATATCTGCCCAAAGTTCACCATTTGGCGCATTCGCGTAGGCTTCGATTTCGACATCCAGCGAGGTACCTTCACCAGCAAGACTGGCGAGATGCTCGCGAGCCTCGCCCGCCATGCAGGTATCAAGTGTGTCTGGCACATCTTCTTCCGTTGGCAACGGGGCGCGCACGCTTTGGAAACGAATCACGTCCAGCCCGGTCGTGCGATTGACCTCCATGGACTGGCCGGTCAAGACAGCGTTGACGACCACAGGATCATCACCGCGGGTCATAGCTTTGACCACCGAAGTCACGGTCAAGGCAAGCATAACGACTGCAACGACGACGAAGGTGATCATCACCGGTGTGGTCAGGCGGCTATTGCGCCGAGTGGACGATTTTGGCATAACTTTTCTTGCTACTTATCGGACATATGTGGATACCAGCAGACAGCTGACTCAAACAGATTCTACAGTGGACGTCAATTCTGACCTATTTCACCACAGGTCTCCGTGAGCCAGCTGGAAATACTTCGGTCTGACGCACAGTGAGAGCTGACAAGGCGTTGTCATGTTTCTACACTGGAACCAGTCAACTTTCCGTTGGGAGAAAGCAGCTCGCCGTGACAAATCAACACAATATGGAACGCACGATCGCCGCAGAACAGCGTGCACTGAACGATCCCACGGACCGCAAGCCGGCCCAACGCCTCCCGGCTTCCGCCATGGGATACGCGCTAAAGCGCGCCATCCAAAAGTTCCTGATCGATAAGGGAACAGACCGTGCTGCCATCCTGACGTACTTCGCGGTGCTGTCACTAGCACCGACACTGTTGGCCGTGTTCTCGGTACTCACCCTCGTGTTAGCCTCCGCTGCCGATACGGTAGAGAACTTCGTTGAAGATTTCGTCTCTCAAGCTGTTCCGTCCGAGTATCAGGCGCTCGTCACCGACGTGCTCAACACCATGACAGATTCGGCATCGGGCGGCGTGATCGCGCTGATCATCGGTGCCGTTGTGGCCCTGTGGTCAGCATCGGCGTATGTCAAAGCGTTCTCGCGCAACATGAACAACATTTATGGCGTGGTTGAAGGCCGCTCAGCCGTCCGTTTTAACCTCACCATGTTGATCATCACGTTAGCCGTGGTGATCATCGTGGTGGCTGCACTGGTCTCCCTGGCCCTGAACGACACCATCATCAATGCGGTGTTCGCCCCGGTTGCACAGGCCCTCGGCGCTGAATCTGCCCTGGAGACGATGACGGATACCTTCCTGCCTGTGTGGACGTGGGTGAAATACCCAGTGGTACTTATCCTCGTGGTCACATTGGTTGGGGTCCTCTATCATTTCACCGGCAACGTAGAACGCCGCTTCCGGTTGTTTTCGATCGGTGCAATCTTCGCGGTGATTGGGATTCTGGTGGCCGGCGTCGCCATGGTCATCTACCTAACCTACTTCGCTTCATACTCGTCCTACGGCATGATCGGGACCGTGATGGCGGTGCTGTTTGTGGTGTGGGTCTTCAACATCGTGATGTTCCTCGGCGCAGAAATCGATGTCGAAATACTCCGGGCACGCCAGCTCGTCGCCGGTATCCCGGCCGAGGGACAGCTGAAAATCCGTCCGCGTTCGGTGTCCACCGTTGAAAAACAGGTCGAGAAGTACAACTCGACCGTGGAGGACGGTACGGTACTACGCCGTTCCCTGTCTGTGGTCGGCGACGATACAGAGGATGAGTAATGGCTCTACCGCACACAATGGCGGCCGTCTTGCTGATCGGACATGGCGGGTTGGATAAGCTTGAGTATCGAACCGATGTCTCCGTCCCACAACCTGCCGCTGATGAAGTCCTGATTCAGGTCGATGCTGCAGCCGTCAACAACACCGATATCAATACTCGATTGGGCTGGTATTCGAAAACCGTCGAGGAGGCTACCAATGTCGGTGGGGCTGAAGGTTTCAGCGAGATCTCCAACGATGACGCTGGCTGGTCTGGCACCCCGTTGAAATTTCCACGCATTCAAGGCGCCGACGTTGTGGGGCACATTGTTGCCGTCGGTAGTGCGGTGGATGCCTCCCGTATCGGCGAGCGGGTGATGGTCCGGAACATGTTGCGCCACTATGTGGATCGGCGCCACTATGAAAGCTGGACGTTGGGAAGCGAATGCGACGGCGGATTCGCGCAGTTTGTGGCCATCGCATCTGCCGAAACACACGCGGTCCTCTCCGATTGGTCAGATGCTGCACTCGCTGCGGTGCCGTGCTCGTAACCACAGCAGAGAACATGCTGGATCGTGCTGACGTTGGGGCGGAACGCGTACTCATCACTGGTGCGTCAGGTGGGGTCGGGCTGGCAGCCGTCCAGCTGGCACACCGACGCGGTGCCGAAGTCATCGGCGTGAGCTCTCCCGCGAAGGCCCAAGCTGTGCGTGATGCAGGCGCCGCGCAGGTCATCGACCGCGCTGAACACCCCGTCGAAGTGCTCGGCGAGCGGTCCGTCGACGTCGTACTCGATATTGTTGGTGGCAACGGGTAGCCGATGTCCTGAAAACCTTGAAACTCGGTGGCCGCTATGCGGTGGCCGCGGCAATCGGTGGATCACTGGCCCAGATCGATTTGCGCACGGTGTATCTCCAGGATCTGAGCTTGCTGGCATGCACGTTCCAGGAAGACGAGGTCTTTACCAATCTGATTGGGGATGTGGAACGCAATGAGATCGCTCCGTTGGTCTCGCAGACGTATGAGCTCAAAGAGATTCGTGCGGCGCAACAGGATTTCATCGACAAAACCTATCCCGGCAAACTTGTGCTTGTGCCACCGGTAGTATTGGAACAGTAGCACATTGCCTATCCCATAACGGCGTAACGGACCGTAATGGCCTGCTATGCGTATCACACAGGCAGCCGAAAAGGTCTCAAAAGGATACTCCCGCTTGCTGTTGACAGCCGGTGGGCGTCCCGTAGAAGATGACATCGCGGCGGTCAAAGCAGTGTGGGAACACATTGGAGAACGTGCACGTCTGGCCGTGGATGGGAATCGGGGCTTGACGGGTCAGGGCGTACTGCGGCTCAGTAGGGAATGCCGAGATGTTCCCTTTGTTTTAGAGCAACCATGCAGTACCTTGCAAGAAAATCTAGCGGTCCGCGAGCGCCTCCGTCATCCGTTATATCTGGAGAGTCCACCGAGAACCTGTCAACTGCCCTGGACGCGGTCGGCCAGGAGCTGTGCGACGGGTTCGGTATGAAAATCACACGCATTGGTGGGATTCGCCCCATGACACAAGTGCGGGATATGTGCCAGATACGGTCGCGACCACATACCTGCGACGATTCATGGGGTGGCAACATTATCGCAGCAGCCTGCACCCATGTATCGGCCACTGTGCACCCCAAACTTAACGAGGGAACCTGGATTGCCGCACCATATTTGGATGATGTTCATTATGACCCGGCCAACCCGGTCGATGTTGTAGACGGCTATATTCAACTCCCCGACGGGCCGGGGCTCGGGGTCGTTGTCGATGAGTCAGTGTTGGGTGAGCCCATTGCAGTCATCGAATAACTTTCGTAGTTCACACCGGCATCGGTAGCCGAGCGGTCCGGCCACCATCGACAACCAGTACCTGACCGGTCACAAAACTTGCACGCTGACTGGCCAGATACACTGCGGCGCCACCGATATCCGCGGGCGTGCCGACCCGGCCGACCGGGTGTAGGCGGTTCAAATCATCACGTGCCGAACCATCGGGCGAGAGCGAGTCAATGTACTGCTCGCTGAGTTCAGAGCTGATCCACCCCGGCGCAATGGCGTTACACCGGACGCCAAGCTCACCGAGGTCCACTGCGAGTGCACGGGTCATTCCATGAATGCCGGCTTTCGAAGTGACATACAGGACGTGTTCTGGGTTCGCGGCCATACCTTCGATGGAGCCGATGTTAATGATGCTGCCGCCGTGCTGCTGTAGGTGCGGCAGTGCGGCTTGAATGAGAAAGACCGGGGCACGCATATTGACGTTTGCCATTTGGTCCCATTCATCCGGGGTGATGTCGGCGATGCTACGTTCCCACATCACGCCGCTGTTATTGACCAAAATATCGACTCCGCCGAAGTGTGTTACCGTGCCTTCGATCACCGCGGGCAACTGTTTCAGGTCACCGAGATCTGCGCTGATGTGTGCCACGCGTGGATGATTGGCGAGCTCTTCGTCGAGGTTGCGACGTTGCACGACGACGACGTTGGCACCTTCGGCTAAGAATTGCTCGGTAATGCCTCGCCCGATCCCGCGGCCGCCACCGGTGACCAGAGCAGTTTTGTTCTCTAGCAGCATGCCTGCCCTTTCACCATGTTGGATTACCTGAGCACGGGAGAATCGCGATGAGATGGTACAACAATGCCGTCTCAAAGAATTCTTTGAGACGGCATGCGTTATGGAAAGTTATTTTTTACCGCGGTCCAGGCCCAAGCGAGTCAGGGGAACACCGTCGATAGCGCCGTCAATGGTCTTTTCGGCTTCTTCGTGGTCGACGTCAAGGACGAGTGCGACTTCAGCGACCACCATGTCTTTGGCTTCCTGATACAGGTTGCGCTCAGCCATGGAAAGTTCTTTTTCTTGCTGGCGACGGTACAGGTCGCGGGCGACTTCTGCGACATTGTCGAGGTCACCGGTTGCCAGCTTCTCGCGCAGTGCTTTGAGACGGCGCGACCACTGTGTTTCGAGTTTGTCACCGGTCTTGGCCAGTAGCGACATGAGTTTGCGCAACCGCGTATGGCTGGCCAAGTCACGGACACCAATTTCTGTCAGGCTGTCTTCGGGAACGGCGATCTGTAGGCGCTGATCTTCTACTTCAAGCACTACGTACTCGACATCTTCACCTTTGACCTTCCTGGTTTTGCGCTCAACGACCTCTGCAGGACCGTGCTGAGGGTGAACTACGAATTTACCAAGGGTCAGACGCATGTGCGGTGGGCACCTTTCATTGGGCAGGAACGACAAGCTGCAAGGAGTCCAAGACGAAAATGGGCACAGCTGTCGCAAACAGTCTAGCGATCTCACTGTAACAGCGGCATGTCGAATCGGCAACGCAAGCCGGATCAAAATAAGCTTATTGGCCCAGATGTTCTTGCGCAGCTAAAAATTCATACACCGCGACGTCATCCACACCCGGAAAAGACCCCGGCGGCATGGCTGCCAACATATGCGCATTCGTGCGAGCCGCCGGCCACGCGTATCCACCCCACTGCGCCTCTAACTCAGCCGAGGGTGTGCGGCAGCAGGTGGGGTCCGGACAGTTCGATCGGGACCGCTCGGCGGTGTCTGCCCCACGAAACCAGCGTGCTTGATTAAATGGGATGCCCACGGACAGGGAAAACAGTGAGGAATGCGAGGGTTCCACCACCGCGGTGCACCAGAACGTCCCGACCACGGTGTCGGTGTACTGGTTAAACGGGCGGAAACGGTCGCTGGTGCCAAAGACTTCACGCGAGGTCCAATACCGACAGGCGGCTTGCCCTTCAATGGCACCGATCGAATCCACCGGAAAATTGACCCCGTCATTTTCATATGCCTTGTGCAAGACACCAGATTCATGCACTTTCTGGAAGTGGCATTCGATGTCGAGATGATGTGTAGCAAGGTTGGTAAATCGATGGGCTGCAGATTCATAGGACACCGAATAGGCATCTCGGATATCCTCAATCGCAAGGTCACGGTCATTCTTACGGCGCCGCAACTGTTTGACCAAAGACTTTTCCGGCATGAGCAACGCAGCCGTCATGTAGTTGGTGGACACGCGTTGCCGCAAGAAATCCTTATAATCCACGGGCTCACCATGTCCGAGCACGTACGACACCAATGCCTGCAGGGCAACAGAACGAGGATCGTGGTCCGGATTGCGGGAGTCTGCCAGAAAAATGATGCGGTTCTTGAGATCTGTGACAGACCGCGTGGAGTGTGGCAGCGAGGAAATGAAGCGCAGCTCAAAATTGAGATGGTCGGCTATATCAGCGATGGCGTGATAGGACAGCGGGCCTTCATCATGTCCGACTGCGGTGAGCAGTTCAGACGCCTGGGTTTCAAGTTCGGCATAGTAGTTGTTGCGTTCCCGTTGTTCCTTTCGCATCGCGACATTGGCGCGTCGCGCTTCTTCGGGCGTGGCGGCCTGTTCAGCATATTGGCGCCGCAGCTCACGGGTCAGACCATCAATGACCTCCAATACCGGCGTGGACATACCAGACGAGACCCGGATATTTGGCAGACCCATGGCCTGCCAATGCGGGGCGCGCTGAGCTTTCTCCACTGAAATTTCCAGTGCGGCACGCGCCGATGGTGCCTCCGGGTTCAGCAGATCGGCAACTTCTACGCCAAGAAGGTCCGCGGTCTGCGACAGTAACGAGACTCTTGGCTCGCGCTTGCCATTTTCAATCATTGATAGATGCGACGCCGTGGCGCCGAGCTTGGACGCTAAGCCATCCAGTGTCATGGCTGCCTCTGTTCGAAAGTGTCGTAGACGATGACCCAAAATCACCGGATCGATCCGGTCTGGCACTGTCGCCTCTGATGACTCTGGATTGGTACCCGCGTCGGGATCTGTGGCTGAAGTCATAGTAGCAGCATAGTAAACAATCGGAGATTTTCACAACAACACGGCATACGCCCCTCCAGTAGCCGCCAAAAACGAGGCTGCTCGAACATAGACGAAGAAGATTTCTGGAAAACTTTTCGGCGTGTTTTTGGCCCGATATTTCAGCACCGACCCCGAAGTTCCCAAAACAAGCTAATATACTAGAAATTATGCTGTAAAGATTGTCCGATCTTCACGCCCTGTGACGGTATATCTGATGAAAATCATGCAGATCTCCAGAATATGCCAAAAAGTTTTGCACTGAAAATTTTCGCTATTCTTTTCCGTTGATTCCTCTGTTGTTGGGTTGCGCAGCACGGCAGAGTAGTTCCTACACCGATTGCACAGCTCACAGAGGTTGGCAATCGCACCACACAATTCGAACTGCGAATTTAGGGAGAAACATGGAACAGGCAATTCAGGCAGCTGCGGATCAAGTTCAGCAGGATTGGAACACCAACCCCCGTTGGGCAAACATCACTCGTGACTTCACCGCAGAGGAAGTCGTCCGTCTACGTGGTCGTGTGCAAGAAGAACACACGCTGGCCCGTCGCGGTGCAGAAAAACTCTGGAATCAGCTCACCTCCGAACATCCCAACGGTCAGTTCACCAACGCCCTCGGCGCGATGACCGGTGGCCAGGCCGTCCAGCAGGTCAAAGCCGGGCTGCGTGCGATCTATCTTTCCGGTTGGCAGGTTGCAGCGGATGCCAACCTCGCCGGTCACACGTACCCGGACCAGTCGCTGTACCCAGCCAACTCGGTGCCGCAGGTTGTTCGCCGGATCAACAATGCGCTGATGCGTGCCGATCAGATCGAATGGGCCGAAGGTACCCAGAGCGTTGAAGATTACCTGGTGCCAATCGTTGCTGATGCGGAAGCAGGCTTCGGTGGACCACTCAACGCCTATGAACTCATGAAGTCGATGATTGAGTCCGGCGCGGCCGGTGTGCACTGGGAAGATCAGGTTGCCTCCGAAAAGAAATGTGGTCACCTGGGCGGCAAGGTGCTCATCCCGACCTCCCATCACGTGCGAACCCTCAACGCGGCACGCTTGGCGGCCGACGTTGCTGATACCCCGTCGCTCATTGTGGCCCGGACCGACGCCGAGGCCGCGACACTGCTGCAATCCGATATCGATGAGCGCGACCACCAGTTCCTCACCGGGGAGCGTTCGTCCGAAGGTTTCTACTACATCCAAAACGGCCTGGAACCATCGATTGCTCGTGCCAAGGCCTACGCCCCATACTCGGATCTGCTGTGGATGGAGACCTCGACTCCAGATCTGGATGTTGCACGTCAATTCGCCGAAGCAGTCAAGGCTGAGTTCCCCGACCAGATGCTGGCCTACAACTGCTCGCCATCCTTCAACTGGAAAGCCAACTTGGATGATGACACCATCGCCAAGTTCCAGCGCGAACTGGCATCCATGGGTTACACCTTCCAGTTCATCACGCTGGCCGGTTTCCACTCGCTGAACTACTCAATGTTTAACCTGGCCAAAGGCTACGCCGAACGTCAGATGTCTGCATTCGTCGAACTGCAGCAGGCAGAGTTTGCTGCTGAAAAAGATGGTTTCACCGCGACCCGTCACCAGCGTGAGGTAGGTACCGGCTACTTCGACCTCATTTCCACCACCGTCAACCCAGAATCGTCCACCACGGCGTTGGCTGATTCGACCGAATCCCAACAGTTCTAGTCTGATTCGCTAGGCAAGCTAAGGAGCACCCGCCATGGCATCACCAACTATCCAACACACAACACCACAAGGCATCTCGGTTGCCGTGTTCGGTGAACTCGATGCACGGCAGCGCGAAGTCCTCACCGACGAAGCCCTGGAATTTCTGGGCTACCTGCACACCAAACAAAACACCAAACGCCTCGAACTGCTTGCAGCGCGCAAGGACGCCCGGGCAAAAGTGGCAGCAGGTGAACAACTGGACTTTGAAAAATCGACCCGTACCATCCGTGAAGACGATTCATGGCGGGTTGCTCCCCTTGCCCCGGGGCTCAAAGACCGTCGCGTCGAGATCACCGGACCGGTGGACCGAAAAATGACGATCAACGCCCTGAACTCGGGAGCAAAATGCTGGCTGGCTGACTTTGAGGACGCCTCCTCCCCGTACTGGGACAATATGATCAGCGGTCAGGTCAACCTCTATGACGCGATCCGTCATGATATTGATTTCACTTCGGAACAGGGCAAGGCCTACCGACTCAAGAAACCAGCATTAGCCCAGATGCCAACGATCATCGTGCGACCCCGTGGACTGCACCTCGATGAGTCCCACATCGAAGTTGACGGTGAGCCGCTGGCCGGTTCCCTGATGGACTTCGGGCTGTACTTCTTCCACAACGCCGCAAAACTCGTCGAGCTGGGTCGCGGCCCGTACTACTACCTGCCGAAACTCGAACATCATCTAGAAGCTCGCTGGTGGAACTGCGTATTCAACAAGGCGCAGGATTACTTGGGTATTCCCCAGGGCACCATTCGTGCCACCGTGTTGATCGAGACGATCACCGCGGCCTTCCAGATGGAGGAAATCCTCTACCAACTGCGTGACCACGCCGCCGGGTTGAACGCCGGGCGTTGGGATTACATCTTCTCCATCATTAAGACCTACCGCGACTCTGGTGCAGACTATGTGTTGCCGGACCGTGCTGATGTCTCGATGACGCAGCCGATGATGCGGGCCTACACCGATTTGCTGGTGCGCACCTGTCACAAACGTGGTGCATCAGCGATCGGCGGGATGGCAGCGTTTATTCCCGAGTCGTCAAACCCAGAACGCACCAAAGAAGCGTTGCGGAAGGTTCGCGAGGATAAGACTCGTGAAGCCAAAGATGGCTTCGATGGTTCGTGGGTTGCCCACCCCGGTCTGGTACCAACCTGTATGGGTGTCTTCGATGAACTGTTGCTCGATGCACCACACCAGATTCGTACCAATAAGCGTGAAGATGTCGTCCCGTCGGCGGATGCGCTCATCAATGTACAGGCCACGACGGGTTCGATCACCGAGGCTGGCTTAGACACCAATATTGAAGTCGGTATCCGATACATGGATGCTTGGCTCAACGGTTCCGGCGCCGCTGCCATCAATGGACTGATGGAGGATGCTGCCACCGCAGAAATCTCCCGTTCACAGATCTGGCAGTGGATCCATACCGGAACGCAGGCCCAGCGTACAGATGGTTCGACCAAGACCATCACCACCGAGTGGGTCAGTCAGAAGATTGAAGAAGGCTTCGCTGGGCTGACACGCTACGACGGTGACCGCCTGGATCACGCAAAAGAACTGTTTGCCGAATCCGCACTGTCAGAAAAGTTCGAGGACTTCCTGACGCTGCCGGCGTATGAACGCTACCTCTCCGCTGACGCGAAAGTCAGCGCATAACTTCCTCGTGTGCTCACAGTTCGTGGGGTCTATTCGCTTCGGCGGGTAGACCCCACACCCCTTTTAACGTCGCTTCGCCGCCCGCCATGTCACAGCAACCACCAGTCCGGTCATGGCAAGCACCGACAGCCAAATGGCAGCTAACCCGAATTCAAGATATGCCCAGCCGCCAACCAGTGCACCGATAGCAATCGCCAACCAGAGGATGAGATACCTGAGAAACCGTGACAAATAGACCGAAGAGCGCAGAGCGATGGCGGACGCCAAGGATTGGCCCATTTTCACGAGAGTTCCGGTCATATACGTCAGCCCAACGGTGACCTCGCCTCTGCGGGTAAACGTCCCGTTGATGGCCCCGGTTGCCGAGGCCACGATGAATGGGGCCACCATTTCGGTTGTCGGAATCATAGCGGTGGTCCCGCCGAGCAGCATCAGTATGTAGGCGGTCCAGACGGCTGAACCGTGTGGCGTAATCTGTTCGGAGAGCAACGATTCTGCGGGTGGATGGAAGCGTTGAGGGCCGAAGCGAACCGCGAAGGATGACAACATCACACCGATGAGAAACCCGACGATGAGCAGCGATGCGGCTAGCCATCCTGAGAAGTCGCCCTGGGCGAGGTCGGCTGCTGCTCGGGTGGAGTTCCCAGACATGAAGGACACGAAATATCCGCCGAGGTGGATGAAAAAGAGGCCGTCGACGAATCCTGCGTTGGCGGTGAGTCCAGTGGCGACAAATTGCTGCCGTGTTGTGAGCGATGTTGCCAAAAGTGTCCTTCCGCTGTGTTAAAAGTAGCCGCTGGCTTCCATATGGGTGGTGGAAGCCAGCGGCTGTTAGTAAGTTGAGGCAGGACTAGCTTGTCAGGCCATCAACGTATTCTTGGTTCTCTGCAGCCCATTCTTCAACGATTGGACGGTAGTCGTCAGCATCCGGGTTCTCGTTGAACATAACGTTTTCCAACGAGTACAACGTTTCCGAATCCATTTCGAAGTTCTCGAGCCAGCCGACTACGTCAGCATTGGCTTCATCTTCGGCCCATTCGGTATTCGCATAGGTGTGAATGCTTTCGGCCCCACCGAGCGCACCTTCTGGATCTTCCAGGTCACGAACAGGGTAGGCGTCGTATGCCCAGTGTGGACGCCACAGAGTCACGACAATGTTTTCGCCCGCTTCAGTAGCGGTTTCGAGTTCCTGCAGCATTGCTGGGGTACTGGAGGTGGTGTACTCCATGTCTTCCAGGCCGTAGGTTGGAATGACCTCTTCCTCAGTGGTCTGTGTGAGGCCTGCGCCTGGATCGATACCAACAATCTCGTTGTTGAACTCGTCCGCGTTTTCAGCCAACTCATCGAGTGACTCAATTGGGGCGTCCTCGTTTACTGCAAGGTGCAGCGAGGATTCGTCGTTCCAGACACCCAGATCTGTCATGTCCTCGCTGTACTCTTCGACGTAGTCACCGTGCGTCACTGGCAGCCAAGTGTCGAGCGTGAAGTTGTAGTCATTAGTGGAGACACCAGAGTAGA
This sequence comes from Yaniella soli, assembly GCF_054782375.1. Classification (NCBI taxonomy): domain Bacteria; kingdom Bacillati; phylum Actinomycetota; class Actinomycetes; order Micrococcales; family Micrococcaceae; genus Yaniella; species Yaniella soli. Next base: position 60,951 of record NZ_BAAGSP010000006.1, on the reverse strand, counting down.
CAGGAGCTGGGTCTGCGTACTCGAGGGTGACGTCGTAGCCTTCTTCCTCGAGAACATAGGCCCACAGTTCAGAAGCGGCAATGCCTTCTTCCCACCCGTTGAAGACACCGATGGTGATCTCGCCACCACCTTCGCCTCCGGCGGCGTTGTCGCCCCCATTGTCTCCGCCGTTGTCGCCACAAGCAGTGAGCGCCAGAGCAGCTACGGAGAGTGCGGCTGCGGATTTGAATATACGTGATTTCATCATCAACGTGTTCCTTTCTATCTTCGAATATAGAGCTTAAGAGTGCGAGATTTGCGCGGTTCTATGACTTCGCTTGAATCGAGGTGAGCCGGTCGAGGTACATGGCCAGGATGACCACGGCGAGACCGGACTCGAAACCAAGGCCAGCGTTAATACGGTTCAGCGAGGCAACGACTTCACCACCAAGGCCGCCTGCGCCGACCATACCGGCGATCACGACCATGGACAGCGAGAGCATGATGACCTGGTTTACACCGGCCATAATGGTTGGCATTGCCAAGGGCAGTTGAATTTGGCGCAAGATCTTGCCCGGAGTCGAGCCGAATGCCTTACCAGCTTCGACAACCTCGGAGTCAACGCCACGAATACCGAGTTCGGTAAAGCGTACGCCGGGCGCCATCGCAAAGATGACGGTAGCAACCATGCCGGGGACAACACCCACGCGGAAAATAACCAGTGCGGGAATGAGGTACACCATCGGCGGCATGGTCTGCATGAAGTCCATGACGGGACGCAGAATCTTGGACGCAACCTGAGATTTCGCGGCCAAAATGCCCAGTGGAATCGCGATAATCACGGCGATCAGCGTCGCAATGACAACCAACGAGAGTGTCGACATGGCGTTTTCCCACTGGTTCACGCCAACAATCAGAATGAAGCCGATGACGGTACCCAGGGCGAGTTTCCAACTGCGCAGCCACCAGCCGAGACCAGCTAGCACGAGGGTGACCATCCACCACTCTGGGGTACTGAGTGCCCAGAGCAGGAGTTCGTAGGCGTCTTCTAGGAGGTTGCGGATGACGGTAAAGAATCCGCCGAGGGTAGCAAGTACCCAATCAAGGATGACTTCAACCCAGTCACCCAATGGGATACGTGGTAGTGGAAATTCCATTTAGCGTGCCTCCCCTGCGCCGCCGACGACTTCGGATTGTTGTGGTGTGAGGGCTTCGAGGAGGGTGGCGAGACGAATGTACCCTACGTGGTCACTCGAGCCTTCACCTTCCACGGCGATTGGTCCCTGCGCTTCCAAAACAATTGGAACGATCTGCTGCAGTGTCGCGTCGTGTTTGACCGTCAGTGTTTTGCGTTCGAACGCAATGCGATCTTCTTCAGTGAGTTCTTGTGCTTGCACCATGATGGATTCTGCGGTGAGCACCCGAGCACGATCCACGTCGGAGGTAAATGATGCGACGTAGTCATCTGCTGGTTCGGACAAGATCTGTTCTGGTGTACCAATCTGTGCAATCTCACCGTCTTTCATTACGGCGATACGGTCTCCGAGGAACATGGCTTCATTCAGATCGTGCGTAATGAACACAATGGTTCGGCCAAGTCGAGCCTGAATCTGTTTGAGCTCCTCCTGCATCTCACGACGAATCAGCGGGTCGAGCGCGGAAAACGCTTCGTCCATAAGCATGATGTCGGTACCTGCTGCCAAAGCGCGAGCGAGACCAACACGCTGCTGCATACCGCCAGAAAGCTCGGATGGGTACGAGTTCTCCCATCCTTTTAGGCCGACGGCTTCGAGCACCACTTGAGCTTCCTCGAAGCGCTTTTCTTTGGCAACGCCCTGGGTTTCTAGACTGTAGGCAGCATTTTCTGCCACAGTCCAATGTGGAAAGAGCGCGAAGTGCTGGAACACCATCGAAATGTGTTCGGAACGAAGAGCTCGAAGTTCTTTGGGGGAAAGCTTTGCTAGGTCCTGGCCTAAAATTTCGACGGTACCGGAGGTCGCGGGCTGGAGCTCGTTGAGAGTACGGATCAGCGTCGACTTACCCGAACCGGACAACCCCATGACAACGAAAATTTCACCGGGGTATACATTGAAGCTTGCGTTAATAACGGCAGCTGTTCCCTCTTTTGCAACATCCTGACGAGTCGCGCCGTTGCGCATCCGCTCTACGACAGCTTTGGGACGCCGACCAAAGATCTTATAAACATTCTCAACCCGTACTACGGGTTGGCCTGTGCTTGGTTCGCTCATGGTGCTTTGACCCACCGCCACCTAGTGGCGGGTGAGCTCCTCCTCACGTCCTTTTATGTGCGACTTGCTAACAAAAAACAAATACAGGTCGCGTCCTACTCACTGCCCTGAAATACAGGACCAGTATTTGTAGACACAACCCCTAGAGTTCCAACGGTAACAAGATTGGCAGGACAATTACAGACTCTAGCCAGACTGTTATCAGGTATTGACTGTTTAATTTGACAACAGCCAAAACGTTATTGCCAGTACAGGACAAAGGCTTGCAATAAAGTGAGCTACACCATAAAATACCAACCTTTTTGCGTTGCAGTGGTCTATTCACGTCAATTTTCCGGTATTTGGTCGGTCACAACGGTCCACTCCCAGACTCACTGTAAAGGTAGAGGCGCGTTCTCAAAGAATACATGTCACCACTCGATCCCCTACGCTTCAGGCGAACGAATATCCAGGTATTTTACTCAATAAACGCTTCAATCTTGATGCGTCCACCGGAGGTAACACGGCTCCTCCTACTCGACGTTGCCGCAAAACATAGCCGAAATTTCCGCCCGTCAGAGTTAGGGATGGCTTTCCTTGGTGGAAATTATCGGCACGTCAGACCATCATTGTGTGACATGAGCCAGAACACGCGCGAAGTCCGACATCCACTACTGCATCCTGTTGTCCTGCTGGTTGTAATTGGCCTGATATTGGGTGTTGTCTTCTTCTTCGCCAATATGCCCACAGCGCTGGCCGTCACCGCTTACCTTGTGGTCGGTATGACCATTGTCTTAACGGGTATCGACATGTTGCGCGAACTCAAGGCCGGCCACTGGGGTTTAGACATCCTGGCGGTGGTCGCGATGGTGGCTACCCTGGCCGTTGAAGAATACCTGGCCGGGTTGATTATTGCCTTGATGCTCACCGGGGGCGAGGCACTTGAGGATATGGCAGCGGGTCGTGCCTCTCGACAGCTCGATGCGCTCATTATGAGAAAACCTACGTTTGCTCACGTGCTGGATGTGGATGGCGTCACCGTTCACCGCGTGAGCATAGACGAGGTCCAAGTTGGCGATCAATTGGTAGTTCGTGGCTCGGAAGTCGTGCCGGTTGACGGACAGTTAAGTTCTGACTATGCGTCCCTGGACGAATCATCAGTCACCGGCGAGTCCTTACCCGTTACAAAACATTCGGGACAGGACATTATTTCTGGAACTATCAACGGCACCGGTACCTTTCACATGATTGCGACCTCCACCGCGGCGGACTCACACTACTCAAAAATCGTGCAACTGGTGGAAGAAGCGGTCAGTTCACGCGCACCAATGGTGCGATTGGCAGATCGTTACGCTGTACCTTTTACGATCGTTTCGCTCATTGTCGCCGGGGTCGCCTGGTGGTATTCAGGAGATCCAGTCCGATTCGCCGAAGTCCTGGTTGTTGCGACCCCCTGTCCCCTACTCATCGGAGCCCCGGTTTCCTTCATGGGCGGGATGTCCTCGGCGGCTCGTGCCAATGTCATTATCAAAGACGGGGGCACACTGGAACGGCTGGCTAAGATCAAGTCTGCTGCTTTTGACAAGACCGGCACACTGACCCGCGGGGAACCCACCGTGGCTCGTGTTGAACCAGTAAAGGGCACCGCACACGAGACCCTCCAGATGGCGGCATCGGCAGAACAGTACTCGGTGCACGTCTTCGCCGACCCCATCGTCAACTATGCGCGGTCAGAAAATGTCGAGCCCGTTGGCATCGCTGATGCAGAGGAAATTGCCACCAATGGCGTTACTGCAACCACAGAAGTAGGGGAACAACTTCGTGTGGGAAAATCCGCATTTATTGCCGAAGTTGTCCCGGCGTTTACCGAAACGGAACTACGCGCCGGCGAAACTGCCGTATACGTGGCACGGGACCAAGAGCTGCTGGGCATCATCGTACTGTCGGACCCACTTCGTCAAACTTCTACCGCAACCCTGAACTGGTTAGCCGACCACGGGGTTGAGGACATGGTTATGGTAACCGGGGACATGCGAGGCACCGCGCTGGCTGTCGCTAAGGAAGTGCAATTCTCCGCGGACCAAGTACACGCCTCCATGACACCTACAGACAAAGTTTATATCGTGCAAAAACTTCCAGCGCCAACTTTGATGGTGGGTGATGGCATCAATGATGCGCCTATCCTGGCTACCGCAGATGTCGGTATCGCCATGGGCGCCCGTGGCGCTACGGCGGCTTCTGAATCAGCAGATGCCGTCATCACCTCGGAAAACTTCTCACGCTTAGCCGATGTCGTGCACATTTCTCGCCGAACCGTAGCCATCGCAATGCAATCGATGTGGTTCGGCATGGCAGTCTCTATCGGTTTAATGACGATTGCAGCCTTTGGTTACCTACCGGCCACGATCGGTGCGCTCCTCCAGGAAGTCGTTGACATTGTCGCGATCGTGGTAGCACTGCGAGCGCTCCGCCTCTATCGCAATTTGCCTTCGGCTACTTTGAGGTCGGCCAGCACCGAAGTATCCAATATCAAAAGCGCGACCTAGCAGTGGACTAGTTTCCGCCTGTTCTGGACGCCAATCCTGGGTTAGGACCAACGCAAAAACCCCGCCAGATCAACGATCCAGCAGGGTTTTATGTCGCGCGGAGGATAGGGGATTTGAACCCCTGAGGGCTTTCACCCAACACGCGTTCCAGGCGTGCGCACTAGGCCGCTATGCGAATCCTCCAGGAGAACTTTGCAAAATGTTCATCTTGCAAAGACCAGATTTAGCATAGCCCATCCACAAGCGAATACGCAAAATGACGCGTTCCTCGTTAGTCGCAGCCCTCAGCCCCACATGCATCCCCGTCAGCACCCAGAGTCTGGAGTGGGGCCGGATTGAGTTCATCCCAGACTTGTGTCAGTGCTCCACTGAAGGTCTCGACCGATTGTGCGCCGGGCAGCGCATACTTTTCCGCCAAAACATAGGTTGGGACCGCACTGACACCTAGTGAACGGGCTTGGTCGACATCGGCTTGGGCCTGGGCGTTGAATTCATCTGACGCCAGCACTTGGCGAACCCGATCTTCTTGGAGACCAACTGAGACGGCGACTTGGACAAGTTGGTCGTGGTCCGACAGGTCGAGTCCGTGTGCGAAATGCCCCGCGAGTAATTCACGTTTCAACACCGACGTGATCTTCTGGTCATGGTCTGTGACGTCGTGATCGTGCTCTTTTGCCAGGTGCAATAAACGGTGGGCGGTCCAAGAGTTCGCCACGACAACGTCGTCCATGTTGAAGTCGAGACCAGCTTTTTTGCCGTGCGATGCCACGGTCTCGAGCATTTGGTGAACTTGGTTCGAAGGCATCCCTTTTGTTTCGGCGAGGTACTGCATTTCGCTGCGGTCATCGCGTTCGGGCAAGCTGGGATCCAATTGGAACGTCCGATAGTGCACTTCTACCGCGTCCTTGTGTGGGAATGCTTCGAGGGCTTGTTCAAAACGGGTGAGCCCGATGTAGCACCACGGGCAGGCAATGTCAGACCAGATATCAATTCTCATGCCTACACTGTGGCACGCGCTTTCAAACGCGGGCAACGCTGTTTCCCAACAGCGTGTTTTCATCGTTCAAATCACCAGCAGTGAACGATTCAACTCGAATTCGCTCTTTGGCCACAAATTGGTATTATGGACTCCGGCCCCTCACGCGGTGCCATCTTACTTAACTCCCCCAGGGCAGGAATGCAGCAAGGGTCGGTATGCTCTGACAGGTGCGTGAGGGGTTCTTGGGTTAAGCCTGTTGTTCTAACAACTGCTTGCGCACGGTGGTGGTGTACCGATCTTTTTCATCATTGAAACCATAGGCCAAGAGTTCTGGCCAGGCACGATGGATCAAGTCCACTTGTAACTGGGCCCCGGGGCGAACATCCCGGCGGGGACTCAGAAGGATCTCATAGATTCGCCGCGCATTGACCGGCACGATCGAATCGAACACCATGTCCGTTTCGTTCGCAATTTCCGCATACCAACGTGACGACCGGTTTTCCCAATGATACGTATCGGTGTATTCGACATCGTCGTGCAGTAGATCGTATTGAAATTGATCAACTTTGTTCCAAAAGAAAGGTGCAAAGGCTTCCACATCGGGTTTTCTTCGACGCACGACTTCACTCAACACCGGAGCCAGACGATCTTTTCTTCCGGGAATATCTAACTGTCCCCGGATCAAGCGGCCCATTTCGACGAAGTTACCGCGCACGTGAATACTATTCACATTGGGAAAGATGTCTTTATACATGCGCACCATTGGTTGCCCATGATTTCGCATCGCATTACGTTCCATCACCGCGATGTCGTCTGCTGTCAGATTCGGTGTTCTCGGCTTGACGAGCACATGAAAATCCTTGGGTAAGTGATCGGCAAGCTGCATCAGCACATTGTGGTCGGTCACCATGGTGCGCTGCCAAAATGACGTCGGAGTCTTGCCCGTTTTCACGTTGGACGCCGTATAGGTAAAAGCCGTGACGTTGTCTAGATACGGGCGCATGTGTGCCAGCACTGTGCGTGAATCGAGTCCTCCAGATAGCGAGATGCCGAGACGATGCTGTGGCGCCATCGCAAACAGTTGTTGCAGCTGCTCGTCCCACAACTGGTGGATCGTCTCAACTTTTTCAGCCCAGTCCACGTTTTTATACGGGTTCGGGTTCATGAGCCCGAAGCGCGGTTGAGACCCGTCGTGCAAATGCAACCGATGATTCGGGAGCAGCGCTTTAATATCCGGGTTTCCGGTGACATCCCACAGACCGTCGGGTGAGGTGGCGGGCCGTTCACTATCAAACGGGCATGATGAGGTCGGTGTGGAGGTGAGCAGCTGCAGCATGTCAAAGTGGGAGGCGATGCGCTGTTGTGCCTGGTTGAAGTACACGGTGCGGTGACCTGCGGCATCGTTATAGGCAATAATGCGGCCCTTTGATTTCAACAGCACCGCATGCCGTCCACCAATGTCGTAGAGCGCCCGCTCAGTGCCTGTAAAGCCATCGCGCTGAAAGAGCTCCAGGAGATCATCAGCGATTGTGGCGGCACGCGGGTCGATCGCCCCGGTAGACAAGGGCAACAGCTTGCCGATCGTGACGAGCCAATCATCTCCCTTGTAGGCAATCCCCACCTCGGTGATCTCATCGGCAAAGAGCACGTCTCCTGCAAGATCGTACCAGCGATAGTGTGCAAGCTCTTCGAAGATCGCCACCGGTTCAGAACTCAGGAAAAAGCCTCGGGCATACAGTCGTGTCCAGGTGGGCGTTACCATGTTGCTCCTATGTAGCAGGTTGGCGGCGTGAAGTGAATCGTTTCAACCAGGCTTTCGCTTTGCCAGTGCCCCGCGGCGCAGCATAGGTCCCTTCGGGATGTATTGCGACGCGAAGTTCCGTGTGCGATGCCTTGGACCAGGATGTTCTCGGATTATCTTTCAGCGCCACCACGGAGATCCTCAGGCGTGCACTGTGTGGAACAGCGCGTATGGGGACTTGTACTTCAGCCGGCGAGGTCGCGATGTCGATCGAGGCCATCAATGTTTCATCACGGTGGATTTGGACTGCGAGCGCACCCTTGGCGTTGGGATTCTCATACGCACTACTGACGGTCACCATGATGTCATAGCGTGCCTCGTCGAGCACCTGAAGTATGGGGTCAAGCTCAATCCATGTGCGGTGATCCTGCAGCATATGCTCGGCGTGGAGCCTCAACGCTCCGTCGAAGGTGGTGGTGGCCAGTGTGTTGCCGTCCGCATCGGTGGTCACACGCTGCATGGGTGGGACCGCGGCCATAAAATCTTGAGGTGGTGCGATCCACGCGGGGTATTTGGAACGTTCATAGAGGTCTTTGGGATTGAGCCGATCGCCGAAGAAGTTCAGGAACCTGGCATGGTCTCGGATGATGTCCCGCAGGATCAGTTCGTGGCTGGGCGCGGTTTGCACCGGGTACCGTTGTGTAAGCGCATCGAAGGGTCCTGCCAATGGCATCCACGTCTGCGCGACGTTTCGCCGCACCAGTATATTTTGAACACTTTCGTCCGTGCGTGCTGCCTCCACCGCCCAGATCAACGCACCGTCACTATCCAGCACCTGTGGCAGCTCGTAGGCAGCAAGCAGGTGGACGTCCGGGGCGTTGCGGACCGATGCGATGCCCGACTGCAATGCGAGCTCATGACCAGCGGCTGGACTATGGGTCAAGAGGTAGATAGTCAGATGACTTCGGTGTTCCCACAGCAGTGCGAGTACAGCACGTCCAACAGGATCGTTTTCTACGACGATGGCACACTGTTGGGGCGGTGGATTCGGCATCCTTGAGCGGAGTTCTTCGACCATGGCCGCAGCAACGTCTGGCCCACACATTTTCCCGACTCCTTTTGACCGTTGGATACGTTGGTAGTGTACGTCGACGGGTAGTTTGGGTTGCAATATGACTAGTTCTATATGATCTGGCAGGCGTCATCGAAGGATAACCGGCCGGCACGTGGACGAACGGCTTTGGCGTCGTCATCGTTTGGTTTCCAACCAGCGTTGATGATGACTGCGGTTTTCCACCCGGTGTCTGTGTGGAATTCCTCGTCGACGCGTGCGGCGTTAAAACCAGTCATCGGACCAACGTGTAAACCATGTGCCCGCAAGGCGACGATCAAATAACCAATCTGCAGGTGGGCCGAGACCTGTGCTATCTGCTCGCGTGCTACCGGATCCGGGTCGAGCTTGTCATGCGCACCCGCTTTGTGCGGAGCCAAATGCGGTAGATGGTCATGCCATCGCGGATCCCACGCCGCGATGATCGTCATGGGTGCAGCCAATGTCTTGGCACGATTTCCACCCTTCATGTGGGGATCAAGTCGCTGCTTCGCATCGGCGGAATATACCAGCGTCATGCGCATCGGTTGCGAATTCATTTGAGTGGGAGCCCACCGAATATCCTCATAAGCTTGGGCGATGATGACGGGATCAACTGGACCTTGCGAAAACGTATTGGTGGTGTGTGCGTCGGTAAAGACACGATCGAGCACCTCACGCGTTGCCACGGCTGCGTCGGTCGGATCTGTTTCCACCATGAGTTTTCCTTTCGTCGAGCGGGACGATTAAAGTCTAGACTGGGAGTTCTGCCAGCAGATTGTACTGCTAACGATTGCCACGACAGCAAGCTAGGGTATTGAGAGTGACCACCGCTTTATATCGCCGCTATCGGCCGGATACGTTTGAACAGGTTATTGGCCAAGAGCATGTGACTGTGCCGTTGGCCAACGCCATCGACAAACACCGGATCAATCATGCCTACCTGTTTTCGGGTCCCCGCGGTTGTGGGAAAACCACGTCGGCCAGAATTCTGGCACGCTGCCTCAACTGTGCCCAGGGCCCCACAGCCCACCCGTGCGGACAATGCGATTCCTGCACCGATCTGGCAACCGGTGGACCGGGCTCGCTCGATGTCATTGAAATCGACGCGGCATCCCACGGTGGTGTGGACGACGCACGCGATCTGCGTGAACGTGCGACCTTTGCACCAACCCGTGACCGGTACAAAGTCTTCATCATTGACGAAGCACACATGGTCACTTCGGCCGGTTTCAACGCGCTGCTAAAGATCGTTGAAGAGCCGCCAGAACACATCAAGTTTATTTTTGCCACGACCGAGCCCGATAAAGTGATCGGGACTATCCGCTCGCGTACCCATCACTATCCGTTCCGTCTGGTGCCGCCAGAGCCGTTGATGCAGTACTTGGAGACGCTTGCTTCCCAGGAACAGATCCCGATTGCCCCGGGCGTTTTGTCGCTGGTGATTCGTGCCGGTGGTGGTTCAGTCCGTGACACCCTGTCGGTCCTCGACCAGCTGCTGGCCGGTGCCACCGACGACGGCGTTGGCTACGACCTTGCCGTGAACCTGTTGGGCTTTACCCCAGAGAACCTCCTCGATGATGTCGTCAATGCACTGGCGGCTGAAGATTCACCAACTGTGTTTCGGGTTGTTGATCAGGTCGTGCAGTCTGGCCAGGATCCAGAACGCTTCGTCCAGGATCTGCTCGAACGTTTCCGTGATGTGGTGATCACCAAAGCTGCTCCGGAACAGGCCGCCGCGATCCTCCACGGTATGCCCGAGGACCAGCTGCGGCGACTCGAGGCCCAAGCAAACCAGTTGGGATCGGCCGAAGTCTCGCGTGCAGCAGATATTACGGCTGCCGCACTGACGCAAATGAATGGGGCAACCTCGCCGCGGCTGCACTTAGAACTGTTGATGGCCCGCCTCATGTTGCCGGCCACCGACGAGACAGAACGCGGACTCGCGGCACGTATGGATCGACTGGAGCGTCGCATCGAATACGGCGGCGTACCTGAAGCACCCGATGCGACGCCGACTCAGCCCGCGCCGCCGCAGCACCACGCAGCGGCTCAAGAAACCGGACTGTCCGGTGCCGCAGCAGCACGTGCGGCGCTTGTGCGTGACGAACAACAAGAGACTCCGTCTGAGCCACCGCCACAGCTAACCCCCGAACCGGCGGCCAATACACCGTCTCCGGAACCGGCCCCAGAACCGACTCCTGCAGCTGAGCCGGAGCCGACCGCTGCACCGCAGGAACAGTCGCACCAGCAGCCAGAGCAGGCACAACCACAGCCAGCGGCGCAACAATCACAGCAGCAGACTCCCCCTGCACAGCCGCAACAACCAGCCGCGCAACAACCACCACAGGCTGCAGCACCAGAAGCCCCAGCACAACAGCAACCATCCCAGGTCGAGATGGTGCGTCGTGCGTGGCCAGAAGTCCTGGAATATCTCAAAAACGAATCGCGTCTGATCTGGATGACGATCAACGGCAATGCACAGGTCGTCGGTTTTGACGGCCAGCTGTTGACCATCGGCTTCGACAACGATGGCGCTCGCAATACCGTACAGATGCGCGGTGGAGAGAAACTCCTCGCCGCGGGATTCAACCAGGTATTAGGCATCCAACCCACTCTGGATCTCATCTCGGGCACCTCAGACGGTGGTTCCCCAAAAGGACCTAGCCGCGACGAGCGGCCACAGCCTGAACAGAGACCATCTGCCCAGGCTGCCCCCGAACCAACGCCCACAGCACCACAGCAACCACCGGCCCAGCACCAACCACCTGCACAACATACGCAGCCGGCGCCGCAGTCGAGCCCGGTCCCACCACCGCAGAACGCTGGACAACAAGCCTCACCGCAAGCACCCCCGCAGACGGTCGCGCCGTCACAACCTGCTCAACAGCAGCCCGTGCAACAACCCTCGCCACAGCAACCCGCGCCACAATCGAATCCGATTCACCCGCAGCCGCCGGCCACCGGTGTGGCAGGCTGGGGGTCTGGTGAACCCGACCAAGCGTGGGGCCAACCTGCATCAGACTGGGGTGAACCAGCTTCCCAATGGGGTCCACCGGATGATGACTGGATGCCGGCCGAAGATCCGTGGCAAAACGTTGGATCACAGCAGCCACAAGACCAACCGCCTCCACACCAGGCGCCGCAACAATCACCTGCGGCAGCCACCCCACCGGTCGAACAAGCGCCTGCGGAAGAACCACAGCTTTCGACGGGTCCAGATCCGGTTGCCGATGACGGCTATGCCGGGTTTATTCCCCGCAATGAACCCGCCGAAGAGCCCTTCGCCCCGGCGTTTGCCAAGTCTGAAGCCGAGCTGCGCGAAGAGTTCCAACGGCGTTTCAATGACGTCATCCCATCGAGCTCGGGTGGCAACAAACCACAGCAGGAAAACACCAAGCCTGCTGCGGGATCACGTTTTGCCGAAATGGTCGCACAATACGCTGGCCAACAACCCACACAAACGGACGGCGAACCCGCGGTACAAGAAGAAAAAACACCCGACGATGACGACGATGATTACGCGTCGGATGATGACGAAATCATCGAGGACTCCGGTCTCGCCGGCCGAAGCGTCGTCGAAAACGTGCTCAATGCTCGTCTGGTTGAAGAACGCAACGCAGACGGCTCCCCGAAACTTTAGAACCCTCGTCCATAGAAAGGCCCCAACGTGTACGACGGTGCGGTCCAGTCCCTCATCGATGAACTCGGAAGACTCCCGGGCATCGGCCCCAAGTCTGCCCAGCGCATCGCCTTCCACATTCTTGAAGCCCCAGAAGATGACATGGTCGCCCTGGCCGAAGCCATCACCGAGGTCAAAACCAAAATTCGACTCTGTGAAATCTGCTTCAACGTCTCGGAACACAGCACGTGTGCAATCTGCCGTGATGAACACCGCGATGCAGGCCTGCTGTGCGTGGTTGAAGAATCCCAAGACGTCATCGCCATCGAACGCACACGCACCTACAACGGCCGCTACCACGTGCTCGGCGGAGCTATCAACCCCATCGGTGGCATCGGACCCGAACAACTCCGCGTACGAGAACTGCTCACACGCCTCCAGGACGAAGAAGTCACCGAAGTCATTCTCGCCACCAACCCCAACCTCGAAGGTGAAGCCACCGCAACCTACCTGACACGCATGCTCTCACCGGTCGGGCTCACGCTGTCACGCCTTGCCTCCGGGCTCCCCGTCGGTGGGGATCTTGAATACGCCGATGAAGTCACGCTCGGGCGGGCCTTTGAAGGCCGCCGCAAACTTTAGCGGCCCGCCGCCACCTGGCCGCTACACTTAACGTCAGTCCCATTTTCTAACCAAAAGGTAGTTATGAGCCTGATCATCCAAAAATACGGCGGTTCATCTGTCGCCGACGCCGAAGGAATACAACGCGTCGCCCGCCGAGTGGTCGCCACACAACGTGCCGGCCATCAAGTTGTTGTCGTCGTTTCCGCGATGGGCGACACCACAGATGATCTGCTGGATCTGGCCGGTCAAGTGACCGACGATGCCCCAGCACGTGAAATGGATATTCTCCTGTCAGCTGGTGAGCGCATCTCCATGGCCCTGTTGGCCATGGCCGTAGATTCCAACGGTTCCAAAGCACGCTCCTTCACCGGTTCCCAGGCCGGTATGCTCACCGACGTGTACCACGGCGAGGCCCGCATTACCCGGGTCTCCCCCACACGCATCCAAGAGGCAATCGATGACGGCAACGTCGCCATTATCGCCGGTTTTCAGGGCATGTCCCCCGAATCCAAGGATATCACCACGATGGGGCGCGGCGGATCCGATACAACCGCTGTTGCCCTCGCGGCCGCCCTCAACGCGGATGCTTGCGAAATCTACTCCGACGTGGACGGTATTTTTACCGCCGACCCCCGCGTCGTCCCAGCTGCCAGCAAGATCGATGAAATTTCTTCCGAAGAGATGCTGGAACTGGCAGCCTCCGGATCCAAGATCCTCCATTTGCGTTCCGTTGAATACGCCCGCCGTTTCGGTGTGAAACTCCACGTCCGCTCCTCGTTCACTGAGCAAGAAGGCACCTGGGTGATCCCAGATGAACAAGAGACCATCCAACTACCAGAAGGCCAGCCCATGGAACAGCCAATCGTCTCCGGTGTTGCACATGACACCTCCGAAGCAAAAGTCACCATCGTCGGTGTCCCAGACATCCCAGGAAAAGCCGCAGAAATTTTCCAGGTGGTCGCGTCGTCCAACACCAACATTGACATGATCGTCCAAAACCCATCCCGTGCCGGGGCTGGGGCAACAGACATCTCGTTTACAGTGCCACTGGATCAGACCAAAGAGGCCATCGCCGCTTTGCGGGATGCCCAAGCAGGTATCGGGTTCGACGATGTCACACACCAGCGCAACATCGGCAAAATCTCGTTGATCGGTGCGGGCATGCGTTCCAACCCAGGTGTTTCGGCAACCTTCTTCGATGCCCTCCACCGGGCCGGAGCCAACATCGATCTGATTTCGACCTCCGAGATTCGCATCTCCGTGGTCACCGCGGAAGACAAACTGGCTGCCGCGGTACAAGAAATTCACAACGCATTTGGACTGGATGCTGAGGAAGAAGCCACCGTCCACGGTGGTACCGGACGCTAAACCCAGCACAAACAGCTGAGCGCCACCGCAGAGAACTAGTTCTCTGCGGTGGTTTTTTGTTTCCTGTCCAATTGCGAAGAAACGCCTGTGACTCTTCGAGTTATTTGGAACCTACGTATCGATGTCCCTGCGTGAGACTTATAGAAATTTCAAACTCGAGACGATGCAGCTAGTGTGTTGGCATGGGATTTCAAACACCACAGCACACTTTGGATAGATACTTAGACTGGACTGTTAATGGCACCATTCAACTTCCGGACTTCCAAAGGGGCTATAAATGGGATGACGAGCGCATCCGCCAGCTGTTAGTGACTATTCTGCGCGGACACCCAATGGGCGTGGTAATGCTGCTGGACACTGACAATGATGAGGTACGTTTCAAACCCCGGCCCGTAGAAGGCGTTGACATTCATCAATCTGTAGAGCCTTCCCATCTACTACTTGATGGTCAGCAGCGACTCACGTCTCTAACCCAGGCACTTACCGGCGACGGGGTTGTCGAAACGAAGGATTCGCGTGGCAAACTTATGGCACGCAAGTACTTTGTGAACATCGAACGTGCTCTAGCCGGTGAAGACTGTATCGACGAGTCAGTCATTTCTGTGGATGCAGACGGAAAGATTAAAACGAACTTTAATCGCGATATTGTATTGGACCTCTCCAGCGAGGAAGCGCAGCGCCACCACGGCTACTTTCCACTCAACCTCCTGCTCAAACCCTCAGAGAGTCAGTCCTGGATGATGCACTACATGATGTTGAATCAGGAAGACGCCACTCGATTCCATGCCGAGGTTCTCACACCCGCCCAACGGTATTCTATTCCTGCCATCGAATTGGACGGCAATACTTCCAAAGCTGCGGTTGCAACGGTGTTCGAGAAAGTAAATACCGGCGGTCTTGAACTCAACGTGTTCGAACTATTAACTGCCACTTTTGCAGGAGATGGTGACTACTATGCAGAACACGGAACAGATTTCCGACTCAATGAGAACTGGCGAGAAACACAAGAGAGTTTTGCAGCTCATCCTGTACTTCAGGATCTAGAAAGCACTGATTTCCTCAAAGCAGCCACCCTCCTAGCTACACGCAAGCGTCATCTCGCGGACACAAGAACACGAGCGGCTGCCGTCTCCGCAAGAAGTGAGGATGTCTTACGACTCACGCTCAGTGACTACCTTGAATGGCTAGAGCCGCTGCGCAATGCATTCATATGGGCTGCAGGATTTATGGCTGATCGACACATTTTCGATACCAAATTCCTTCCGTATCGTAGTCAGCTCATCCCTCTCGCGGCGATCAAAGTGGTGATGGCAGATGACGCCAACCTACGTGGACCGCACAGCCGCCTTATTCAATGGTTCTGGTGCGGGATTCTAGGCGAACTATACGGTGGTACGACGGACACCAGGTTCGTCCGAGATTTGATGATGGTCCCCGCTTGGGCACTAGGAACCGAGAACGCCAGTCTTCCTACAACAGTTCAAGATGCACAGTTTGTCGAATCACGCCTCCACTCGTTAAGGACACGTAATGCAGCCGCTTATAAAGGTATATATGCGTTGTTGCTGGCCAACGAAGCGCGCGACTGGATGGAAGACAAACGACTGGATCTATTTCAACACCGAGAGCTCGCGGTCGACATCCACCACATCTTTCCCAAAAAATGGTGTTTCGATCACAACATCGATGATGAGCACCGTGAATCGATTATCAATAAAAGTGCGATCAGCGCCAAGACGAATCGGACCATAGGCGGACGTGCACCATCACACTACCTAGATCTCGTCGAGCGGAACGGCCAAATATCCTCGACAACGCTCGACAACGTATTGGAATCTCATCTGATTCCGGCTGGTGCCTTGCGGTCTAATGACTTCGCAGCATTCTTCGCAGAGAGGCGCGAGCGTGTATGCGTAATGGTCGAAGGAGCAATGGGCAAACAAGTGCAACGTGATATTTCGCGGGGCTATGCGGTAGAAGATTCGGCACAGTTCGACTCTGTCGTCATTGCCGAAACAACCACAGAGAATGCTGTCGAGGACGAAGTCACCGTCCACGGTGGTACCGGCCGCTAAACCCGGCACAAGCAGCTGAGCGCCACCGCAGAGAACTGATGTTCTGCCGTGGCGCTCACGTTTCGCTACATATTTGCGCATATCTCTCGCGTGTACAACTTGACACATTAGGGTTGGAAAGCGACGGCATAGATGGCCGTTTTCGTGGCGGAAGGAGGCAGTGTGTTGGGATTCGACTTCGACGTAACGGGCACAGAAACCGTACGCCAGACCGGCCAAGTCTTCTTAGAGAAACTCCGCTCCGACGACCAACAGCACTCCTCCCAGCAAGGCGCAACCCCGTTTGATTTAGCCAGCGATATTGCTGGCCTTGCCTTGAAATATCATCCCGGCCGTGAGGTCAGCTTTCTAGAACCGTGTATCGGTTCCGGCATATTCTTCTCCGCGCTACTTCACGATGCCGCCGAAAAAACCGATGAGCTCGCCATCCGTCGTGCCCACGGTGTGGAACAGGATGAACACCTCGCTGCTTTAGCCCACGATCTGTGGGCCCCGGCTGGACTCACAGTCTCTGATGTAGATTTCATGCGGTTGACAGCCGATCACCTACCAAAGGCCACACTGGTACTGTCCCGTCCACCGGCAACACAGCATCACCGGCTCAGCTCAGACGAGAAGATTCTCTCGGCCGATGCCGCCGAAACCGCCTCGGGCATTCGGCCCACCGGTCTGGCAGATCTGTACAACCATTTTGTCTTGGCCACGCATAAGTTTCTGGCACCCGGTGCCGTCTCTGCCTGGCTGCTGCCGTCGGCATTTCTTCACCGCCACGCTGGGCACGCACTGCGTTGGTATCTCACCAACCGGGTCCGCATCCAACGCATCCACTCGTTTGACCGCGGAATATTGGATGCCACAGAACACGAAGATGAAATACTCGACTGGTCAGTGCTCATCTTCACCAATGAACGGCCACAGTCTTCCAACACGTTCGAAATGTCTGACGGCGGGGAACTCTTCAACGCCACAGTCACAAAAGAAGTACCCTACTCACGACTGAATCCAGCATCGTCCTGGCAGGATGTACTCCGCGATGATGGAAACCAACAGGTATCCTACCGAATGGACGATTTCTTTGAGATTCGCCATGGATGGGATGTCCCCGGCAAAAAGTATCTGGTACTCAACGAAGACAAGGCCTGGGCCCTGGGCATCCAGCCCTACCATATGCACCCTATGCTGCCACCACCCACTGACGTCACTGAAAAAGTTATCGAAGCCGACGACTGGGAATATCCCGTGGCGGAGAACCGTCGGGTAATCATCGCATCCCGCTACGACAGTTCGTACCTGGAAGACAAAGACCCGGCCTTACTGCAATATCTGAATACCGCCGATGCTGAAACCATCGCAGCAGCCAAACAATCCGAGAATAACCTGTGGTACAACTTGCACGTTCGTGGTGCCACGCCCATACTCGTCCAGCCCGCAACGGAGCAAGACACCGGCCCGTACCGTTTTATTATCAACACTTCACAAGGCGTCGCGGGCCCCGGCTGGATCACCATGTCGCCAAAGCTTGCGTTTGCCAAACCACAGTTAATCCTCGATGGCATCGATTGGGACGCCGTCCAATTCGCGCTGGACAACATCCGCTTACCGGACGCAACGCAAAACCCACCGTTCACGCCCGAGGCGCTGGCATCCCTAGATGCCACCGTCATCGCCGAGTACTTGGGGCTCACCGACCAGCGTGCGTAGGTCATGAACGCAAAGTTGATATACATGCCTATATGACCAATACACGGTGGGCTCGTGAAGATCACGTTTCAGACGAGGAATTGGCCGAGCTTCGGCACGAAATCGCCGCCACCATGGATGACCATGAGCAGACCCGACCAACGGACTGGCGCCAACGCCTATTATTACAAAAGTCCCGACCTCGAACCGATTCGGTTGTCAGACGACGTATGCGCAAACTGCGTACCAACGACGCCGCGGACTCAATGAAAACCCAGCCCTCGATTGAGGCAGAGACTTCGCCAGTGCGCCGTGCCACCTGCGACTCCTGCAATACCGCCCATCGGGGGTCGTTCACGCCAGCACGGTTCGATACGGTTGAACACTCATTGAGCGCCATACATGATTTGGCATGCTATTTAGATAAGTCACCGCGCACCATTTGGCTCGCCCTCGAAGGAATCTTCACAGCTCGTCAGACCACCTCAGCACCAAACCTGTATCGCCACCGAGTCACCATTCTGGCCAGAGTCCTCCCCACGGCAGTGGCCTTGCTGCTGGTGGCCTTCAGCATGCTGCATTTCTTGATGACGAATCATCAGACAGACAGCGGGTACACGCCGCTGTTTAGCGAATTGGGTTTTCTTTTGTCCGTCATGCTGTTCAGCACGATCACTTTTTTCTGCCTCGCTGCCGTGATGCTGATGATCAAGTCGAGTCGTCAAGAACGCTTCCTTAACGGCTTCAGTCGGTTAGTAAATTGGTCAATACCAATTATTCTGTCGTTCTTTATGGCGTCACCAGAGTTTCTCTTGCTGTTACAAGATCTCGCCGGAGGCTCCAGCGCCAACGTCAGCGGAATCGAAACCATCCTGGCAACCCATCATGGCATCGTAGAAACCATCTATTGGACCGTGTTAGTCTACGTGGCCCTATATACCGGCAACTTCTTTTTGTTCGTCGCTTTTTCGAAAGTCTTCCAAGAACAGCATGAATATGTCCACCGGCACGAGGTGTTGCGCGACATGATTCCCATACTGGTAGCCGATGCTACGCAGCCCCAACGACGAAAGTTATTCCGGGTGTATCCTCTAACGCGTGACTAGTATGTAAGCCAACAAAACCCCGAGGTTTGCCCCGTCCCGAAGGCCCAGCGCATGTCGAAAAATCCAAGCCCCCAGATAAGTACAGACACGACGGACCACACGAGATTTATCCGTGAGCTGCCAGAAAACTGGTTGCGCAATGACACCATTCTTGCGGTGGTCGTGGGCTTTGTTTCTGTGCTCAGTCTGCAGGCTCTGCGGCTGACGACGTTATTGGAGGACGTGGGGTCCAATCTGCTCATCGCACAGATCTTTTCACTGTTCATTTCAGCGTTACTAGTGTTCTACCGTCGCTATCCGATTTTTATCCTGTCGCTGTTCACAGCTGTGGTGCTCATCGCATCGTTTACGGCTGCATGGGAGTTTTACTCTCTGTTGTTCGTCGGCTTCATGACGATTTACTCGGTGGGTGCTTGGGTCTCGAATCGGCGGCTGGCCTTCTGGGTGCGCTTCATCGTAGTAGTCGTCCAATTTGGCGTCCCGTTTGTAATGGTCTCCCTCGATGATGATGCCACCCAGGCAAGCGAAGCGGCACTGCGTGATGTGAATCTCAGTGAGATTCTCTATTTCTTGGCCACCACGCTCATTTTGTCGCTCGGGTTCTATGTCTCGGCCTGTTATTTTGGTGGTCGGGCATGGCATCGGGCCAAACAGCGCTGGGAATTACAGAAGGCCCACGATGAGCTGGCAGTCGCTAATCGGAAAATTGCTGATGCCGCGGTCCAGGCGGAACGAATGCACATCGCCCGCGAACTGCATGACATCATGGCCCACCACGTGACTGTTATGGGTGTGCATGCGTCCGCAGCACGACGGCTCCTTGAAGCGGGCCGAGATACCGCCTCCGTAGTTGACCAGTTGAATCATATCGAAGCCTCCTCAGCCCAGGCGGTCCAGGAATTGCAGACTATGGTGTATACGCTGCGCGACCAAGACGGTTCTGCCGAACCCCTCCCGGATCTCAGCCAGTTGCTCGAACTGGTGCAACATGCCGATTCCACCGAGCAAACCGTCACATTTGAGGTGACCGGGGAACCGGCTGAAGTCTCGGCAGCCACCGAACTGACACTGTATCGCGTGGCACAAGAGGCACTGTCAAATGCGCGTAAGCATGCCGGCAACGACGTCGAAATTCAAGTGCAATTGCACTATGGCGATACCGATATGACGCTGTCTGTCATCGATAACGGTAAAGAATATGAGCCCATGTCCACCGGGACGGGAACCGGTGTGCAGGGTATGAAAGAGCGCGTTCAGGCGGTGGACGGCACGTTAGAATATGGACCACGGACACCCTACGGCTGGAAGGTCATTGTTCGGGTGCCCTGTGCAATATCAACGGAAAGATCCTGATGTCTGAATCATCCATTCGTGTCCTGCTCGTCGACGACCAACCGATGTTGCGTACCGGGTTGGCTACGATCTTATCGACGGAGCCAGGCATCGAAGTCGTGGGGGAAGCTTCCGACGGCCGTGAAGCGATCGACAAGGTAGCGCAGTTAGATCCGGATGTCGTGTGCATGGATGTCCAAATGCCAGACATGGACGGTATCCAAGCGACCAAGGCTCTGGTTGACGCTAACGCTCGGGCAGGGATCCTCATTCTTACGACGTTTGACCGGGATGAGTTTTTATTTGCCACACTGCGCGCCGGGGCTTCTGGATTCCTCTTGAAAACCGCCGGCCCCGAGCACCTGATTCATGCGATCAAAGTGGTCGCCGATGGCGAATCACTGCTGGCTCCCGAAGTCACCGGGCGAGTATTGCATCGCATGCTGGCCCAACCGGCCGAGCAGACGGTCACCGCAACCGAACCCGAGGCAACACCGGATGTCGGCCTGACCCGTCGAGAGGACGAGATTCTACAAATGATCGTTAAAGGCAAGTCGAATGCGGATATTGCAGAGGACTTATTTGTTGGGCCGGCAACAGTGAAGACCCACGTCTCAAATATTCTGATGAAGTTAGAAGTCAAAGATCGCATCCACGCGGTAATTTGGGCGTATGAGCACGGTTATGTCAACAATCGAGCTTGATTTTGGCCGCTCTTTGGTGGCTTCGACCCATTGGTTCGAAGCCCAGCGTTTTTCGATAAAATCAAGTGTGCCAATTGGTAGATCCCAGATCAGGAGCAATCATGCCCAATATCGTCGTTGAAGTTATGCCGAAACCAGAAGTGCTTGACCCACAGGGCAAAGCCATCGAAGCCCGGCTCCCCGAATTAGGGTTCCGCGAGTTCTCACAGGTCCGGCAAGGAAAACGTTTTGAACTCACTGTCGAGGGTGACGTGACCGCAGATGTTCTGGATCGTGCCAAAGCCCTGGCAGCAGAATTATTAGCAAATCCTTCAACCGAATATATTGCCAATGTCGAGGTGGCTAAATGAGTACACCGAAAATCGGCGTCGTCATGTTCGACGCAGCAACGGATGCACCATCGGTGCTCCGAGCAGTTGAACTCGCCGGTGGCACACCGGTTCAGCTGCACCCGAAAACCACCGTGGCCCCTGATGTGGCAGACCTCAAGGTTGTGCTGTTGCCCGGTGGTTTTTCCTATGGTGACTATCTGCGCGCAGGGGCACTGGCAGCCACCCAGCCGATCATGCGGGTACTTGCCGACGCAGTCAAGGCCGAAGAGCTCACGCTCATCGGGCTGGGCAATGGCTTTCAGGTGCTGACCGAAGCCGATCTGTTGCCAGGCGCGGTCATTGCGAATAATTCGCCCGGCTATTCGCACACTGAAATCGACTTCGTGATCGAAAATAATACAACGGCCATCAGCTCCTTCTACGACACCGGTGAACACATTCGGCTAGTGCAAAAGGGTGCATACAACCACTACGTCGTCACCGAAGAGGAATTGGAAGCACTCGAGTCAGGTGGCAACGTCATCGTCCGAGCCAACAATTCGACTGCGGGTTCGGCGCACAATATTGCGGGGATCAGTTCTGATGACGGCTCCGTATTGGGTCTGCTGGCCAGCCCTGAATATGCAATTGAAGAAGGTTTTGGTACCGATCATCCTGACGGCCCGCGGTTGGGTGTCGATGGTCAGGGACTGTTTGTATCGGTTGTCCGCACTGCCGGTGCTGTCAACAATGGTGAAGGAGTTGTCAGTGAATAACGAACAACTAGATACGGTCGACCACGCGGGTGCCACACCCGAGGTTGAACAGCAGTGGGCTGCACTGGGATTGAACGAGGAAGAATACGGACGGATCCGCGACATTCTGGGCCGCCGTCCGACCGAGGCCGAGTTGGCTATGTACTCGTCGATGTGGTCCGAGCACACCTCATATAAATCTTCGAAAGTACACCTGAAACAGTTCGGACAAAAAACCACCGAGGAAATGCAGCAGAACATGCTGGTGGGTCTGGGTGAAAATGCCGGCGTGGTGGATCTGGGCGACGGCTGGGCAGTGACGTTCAAGGTCGAGTCCCACAACTCCCCGTCGTACCTCGAACCATTCCAAGGTGCAGCCACCGGTATTGGTGGCGTGGTGCGTGACATCATTTCGATGGGCGCACGCCCGGTCGCCGTGCTGGATGCACTGCGTGTGGGTCACGAAGATCATGAAGATACCGCCCGCATCATGAAGGGCGCGGTGGCCGGTGTTGGACACTACGGCAACATCTTGGGTGTCCCCAATATCGCTGGAGAAACCGACTTTGATGCGGTGTTCCAAGGCAACCCGCTGGTCAACGCCGGAGCCGTTGGCGTGCTGCGCCACGAAGATCTGCGACTGGCCCAAGCCTCGGGTACCGGCAACAAAATCGTCTTGTTTGGTGCTCGCACCGGCGGCGACGGCATTGGTGGTGCCGCCATGAGCTCGGCGGCATTTGATGACGAGGGCGCCGCAAACACCCCGGTGGTCCAAGCGGGTGACCCGCTGCAAGAAAACGTGATCATCGAGGCCACCCTCGAATTATTCTCCAAATCACTGGTCGAAGGCATCCAAGATCTTGGTGCCGCCGGTGTCGCGTGTGCCACCAGTGAGCTCGCTGCCAGCGGGGACGGTGGCATGCACATCGAACTGACCAACGTGTTGCTGCGTGATGAAGGCCTAACGGCCGGAGACATTTTGATGTCGGAGTCCCAGGAACGCATGATGGCCGTGGTCACTCCGGACAACTCCGAAGCATTCGAACAGATCATGGCCAAATACGGCGTCGAGTACTCGTGGCTGGGTGAAGTCAATGACTCGGGTCGACTCACGATTGACTGGAACGGCGAGCGCATCGTCGATGTTGATCCGGTCACCGTGGCCGATGACGGCCCCGTCTACGAACGGCCTTATGCTCGACCGGCATCCCAGGACGTGCTGCAAGCCGATACCTTCCGCGCATCCTCGGCGGCAGCTGACCTGCCGGCAACCGGTGACGAGCTGAAACAGGCCCTCATCGAGCTCATGGGGTCGGCCAATATGGCTGACCGCTCCTGGATCACCTCGCAGACCGATTCGTCGGTCGGGGGCAATACCCGTCAGGGCGCACCCAATGACTCCGGGGTCATCCGTATTGATGAAGAAACCGGAATGGGCATTGGCCTGGCAATCGACTGCAACTCGCGTTATGTGTACCTGGATCCGTATCGGGGTTCCCAACTGGCCGTGGCAGAGTCCTACCGCAACGTGGCGACCTCCGGTGCGACACCGCTGGGTGTCTCCGATGGCCTGAATTTCGGGTCACCCGAGGATCCGGGCGTGATGTGGCAGTTCGCCGAATCTACGCGTGGGATTGCCGACGCCTGCCAACAATTGGGCGTTCCGGTCACCGGCGGCAACGTGTCGTTGTACAACCAGACGGTGGATACCGCAATTCACCCGACGCCGATGATCGTCACCCTGGGCCGCTACGACGATGTGGCCACCGCGGTCCCATCCTGGTTGCACCCGGCCTTCGACGGTTCGGCCATCTACCTGCTGGGTGAAACCTTCGATGAGCTCGACGGTTCACAATTCGCGCACCTGCGCGGCCACTTGGGTGGCACACCGCCGAACGTCGATTTGGCCAAGGAGCAGCAACTCGCTGGTTTATTGTCGAATGCCTCGCGGACGCATATGCTTGATGCCGCACATGACCTCTCCGATGGGGGGCTTGCCGGCGCCCTGGCAGATATGGTGTTACAGAGCGGGGTCGGGGTGCGTATTAATCTGGACTATGTGACCGAACGCGACAACATCGATGCGTTCACCGCCTTGTTCTCCGAATCGCAAGCTCGGGCCCTCGTGGCCGTCCCGCTGTCCGAGGAGGTCCGCTTCCGCGGTATTGCTGAATCGCGCGGCTACCCGTCACTGCGCATCGGTGTGGTCGATGCCGGTTCGAATGCCCTAGAAATTCAGGACCTCTTTACCGCAACGCTTGACGAACTGCGTGAAGATTGGGCCACTGCCCTACCAAAACGCTTCGGTAACTAACACTGGGGTCATCGCTGTCGGCTGGGATGGGCAATCTTCCCAGCCGACAGTGTTTAACACAGCTCCCGCGAACCGCTGGAAAGAACGGTTGGCCCTCATACTTCTGTAGGGTTTTGTAGAAAGATTAAATCCATCTGCGTGCTGAGGTTGGTTAACCTGTCACTCGGTAGGATAGGGATAGTGGCAATACCGTTGGTCGATTGAGGTAGTGAGTGACCGAATCTGCATCTGTAGGTAACACCGCAGAACACACCAGCCGCGACACGTCCCAGGTCGACGTCTCGGCTGCCCACCGCCATACCCTCTTGACCGCCCGAGGCGCCGCCGATCCAGGCCGCATCGACGACGAGGTCTTGTTACACCGCGGACTCAATGACGCCGAAGTCAGTGCTCGCACCGACACCGGTCTGGTGAATATTCAGCCCGAGGATTCCTCGCGCTCCCTGGCCACCATCCTGCGCACCCACATCCTGACCTTATTCAACCTGGTCATTTTCCTGTGTGCCGTAGGCATCATCATTTTGGGACGTTGGCTCGACTTGCTGTTCGCCATCGCTGGTGTTGCCAACGTGGTCATCGGCGTCGTCCAAGAGTACTCGGCCAAACGCAAACTCGACCGCATCGCGCTGCTCCACCAAGACGCCATCATGGTACGCCGCAACGGTGAACACACCGCGATCAATATCGCCGACGCGGTGCTCGATGACGTCGTCTATCTGCGCTCCGGCGACCAGGTACCCGCCGACGGGCTGGTGTTAGCTTCTGAGAGTCTCGATATTGACGAGTCGCTCATTACTGGTGAAGCCGATCCGGTCTATAAACCCACTGATGCCACCGTGCTGTCGGGGACCTCGGTGGTCAGCGGCAACGGGTATTTTCGCATCACCGGCGTCGGACACGACTCGCACGCCGCGCGGCTCACCAAGCGTGCCCGCAAATTCACCAAGGCTCACTCCGAACTTCGCACCGCCTTGGACAAGGTGGCCAGCTGGATCACCCTCGCTTTGATCCCGCTCATTGCCGTCGTAGCGTGGGGCCAAATCAAAGCCTTGGGCGGATGGCAACAGATGGTCGAAGCCGGCACCTTCAACTCGGCGTTGGTCGCCACCATTGCCGGGATCACCACGATGATCCCCCAGGGCCTGGCACTGATGACGACCATCTCTTTTGCTTTGGCAGCCCTGACCCTGGGCAGCAAAAAAGTCCTCATTCAAGAGCAGCCAGCCGTCGAGATCCTCGCGCGAGTCGATACCGTGTGTCTGGATAAGACCGGCACCTTGACCGAAGGTGTCATGCAATTCGCCCATGCCAAGCAATTGGCAGACGCTGACCCTGGCTGGAGGCTCGTGCTCGGCCACATCGGTGCCGACCCGAACGCAAATAACACAGCTGCCGCGCTGCGCGAGCCGTTCCCCCAGCTTCCCGAACTGGCACAAACCGATGCGATTGCTTTTGCTTCGGAACGGCGCTGGTCCGCGTTTGCGTTTGGCACCGTCGAGGATACCCAGGCCCCGGTTGGTGCGTGGGTTCTCGGTGCACCCGAATCGCTCATCGATGCCCTCAATGTTGATGAACCGACCAAAACCGAACTCCATACCCGAGCCGAGCAGCTCTCGTCGTCGGGAAAGCGCACTATGTTGTTAGCTCATTCGACGACACCGTCGAACACCGCCTCAGCGAAACATCCATGGTTCGGGGAAGAGACCGCGCTGCCCGCACAGCTGGCCCCCATCGCCGTCGTGACGTTTGAGGAGAAAGTCCGCGGCGATGCCCGTGAAACCTTGGAGTATTTCCAGCAGCAGGGCGTCGAATTGAAAGTCATCTCGGGCGACTCCCCACATACAGTCGCAGCTGTTGCCCGCCAAATGGGATGGGATCATCCAGGTTCCGGCTACGACGCGCGTAACCTGCCCGACAACATCGACGACATGGCAGCAGTCATGGACGAGTACTCCGTCTTTGGACGTGTCTCACCGGACCAAAAAGAACAGATGGTCAAAGCGCTACAGCACCGTGATCACGTCGTGGCGATGACCGGCGACGGAGTCAACGATGCCCTAGCAGTCAAGACCGCCGACCTTGGCATCGCGATGGGTGACGCATCAGCTGCAACCAAAGCCGTCTCCCGCATGGTGCTCCTGGATTCAAAATTTTCACGCCTCCCGAACGTTTTAGCAGAGGGCCGCAAGGTCATTGCGAACATGGAACGACTGGCCCACTTGTTCCTGGCCAAAACCACCTACGCGTTCTTGTTTGTTCTGGTCTTTTCCCTGATGGCCTGGCAATACCCAGCCCTCCCCCGTCAGATGTCTACCGCCGACTTCCTGTTCATCGGGCTCGCGTCATTTATTCTCGCGTTGATGCCAAACCCCCGCCGCTATGTGGCAGGGTTTTTATCACGAGCGCTGAAGTTCGCCATCCCGTCGGGCATCGTACTGGTAGCAGCCTTGTGGGGTATCAACTGGTATGCCCGCGTGTGGGCTGGTGACTTCAGCGGTGTGCTGCCATTCGAATCTGAGAACCCCTCAGCCCCGCTGGTAATGGAGCAGCTCCAGACGGCCACCTTCATCACCCTGACCCTGACGGGACTCTGGCTGCTCAATGTCATTTCGAGACCGTTGAACTGGCAAAAAGTCGGCATGCTCGTTGTCCTGCACATCGTCTTCGTGCTCGTGTTAGTTGTGCCGCTCTCGCAGTGGTATCACCATTTCGTGCTGCCTCCGACGCCAATTATTCTTGCGGCCGTGGGGATCGCAGCACTGGGCGCGGTTGGCATTGAAATCATTCATCGGATCCACGATGCCCGCATGGGCCTCGCCCCCGACGACCCGAGGCCGCAAGGATAAGACAACATCACGGAAGGAATGAAAACGATTGCACCAGTCGATTGCAATCAGTCCAGCAGCCACTATCGCCCTGACTGATTTGGAGGGCGAATACCGTCAGGCGGTCGACAGTGGCGGAAATGTTTCACCATACCCCACTGATGACAGGCTTTCCGTAGGAACCCCATCAAATTGACTGGAAAGCATAGTAGACAGATGGTAAAAGCAAGCAAGATATCCCTGATGGGCACTGTCCTAGCGTGCATCATGTTGTTGACAAGCTGTAGCGCATCACAAGAAGAAGCTGTGCCAAAGGATGGTGTCGGAATGGTACGGGAAGACGCGGAACAGATGAGTCTAGAAGAACAATACGAGGCCGCCGGACTACGATACGAGGAATTTAACGAGCGGTTCGGACAAGTTCAGACGAAGATATCTGACGACGGATGGTTTGACGGTGGTTCGCGTTCAGAGATTGTCCCTGGGGCGGGTGGTTCGCTGAACCGGGCCCCGACTGGCGCAACACAGGACAATAGTTATTACTTCCGAGTCCAACGTTATCTCTATACCGACCAATCGCTCGATGCACTGCGCGATGATATCGCGGCCTCCTGGGAAGATCGAGGTTGGGAGATAGTGTCCCAGGGCGATGAAACCAGCGGCTCAGCCAGGATCACAGCAGTAACACCGGAAGGTTTTTGGTTCGCGGCTGCACCAGACCCCCAACAGGACAGACTCACCCTGACCGGCCACTCCCCGGTGTATTGGGGCACGTATCAACCACTCATCGAAGCAATTGCGGAGCGTCGTCGGGAACAGACACAGGCCGGTGAGACCTGGGATACTGAAGATCGTGATGAACAAACCGGTCGAGCCCCTCGCCTTCCCGGAGAGTATCGCCCATTTCCCGCATGGGAGCTTTCGGATGGTTCCGAGCCGGAGGTCACATTACCGCCCGAACCTTGGGCAGAAGACCAGGAGTAAGCGCTTCGAACATGAGCAAGGCCCGGGGTCAGATTTCCCCGGGCCTCGGTACCGCAACCACAGAACCTCAGCGGTACATCAGGAATACAGAAATCCCTGCCTCTTATAACCACACAGGAACAACACATCTGCGTCTTCGGTAGGACCGCAAGTCGTCGCGACCTTCGATTAGCTACCAGATGGTTTCCATCGTAGACACCATTATGCATGTGATGCGAATCACACGCAAGTGTTTTGCGAGACTATTTCTAAGTTCTCAGCTTCAGACTGGTCACCCAGCCATTACTGTCGCTGAAGTGCTTGCCATCAACTGCGCAATAACCTGGTGGACCCAAACTGTTGCTTCTTCGGTGGATAAGGCTCTTCCCCCAGCATCGTGGCGTCCGATGTCACCTATCCGTCTGGCACTGAGCGACTGCAATGCGCCATCGAGGACATCAGCGCCACGAGAATAGAACTCATAGGAATTGTCTCCGAGGCCAAAGAGTGCATACCTCAACTTCGACAGATCCGTCCCTTCTGCGAGTAGCTGCTGGTGAAGTGATCGAATATTTGTGGGCAGTTCACCTTCGTCGTAACTCGACGTGACGATCAGCATGGGCGTATCGGTCTGCAAATCTTTTGGCTGCAGTGTCGCCAGATCAACCGTCGAAGCATTAGCGTGTTCGGCTACGACTCTGACCAGCTCCTCGGACACGAGCTCCGCATTGCCAGATTCTGTAGCATAGGCAACCGTCAGCTTTGGCAGATGCTCGTTATTAAGCGACCTCTTAGCCTCTTCTTGGTGAGATTGCGGCATGTCAGTTGCTGAAGCAGCCAGCAGTCGAATCTGCCGGGCGTCCGTTAGTTTCGTGCGTGGACGAGGCTGCTCGTTGTTGGTTTTTTCGTGCGCATCTATGAGCAACCAGCCGTCCCAGGTAGTTGACCGTGCCAGATGTTTCCGCACAGCAGGCATCCCTACGTACTGTTTACCCTGGCCCGCCTGCAGATCATCCGCAATGCGCTGCGCTAGTTCACGTGCATCGCTTCGCTGCGTTGGTATGGTCCCGACGGGGCCACGGCGCAACCACCCGGCAACATACAAGCCCGGTTCGACACGACCTGTTGCGGCGGCTTGTTCTTCAACTTCGACTAGCTGCTGACCATCAATGGCGCCGAAACCGATAGCGGTGATAATCGATGACGACTCCACGACACGCTCCGCTGAATCGGTGGCCACGTGGAGCCCCACGACCGAGTCTTCGAGTCTCGTAACCTGTTTCGGCGTGTGACCAAAGTACCAATTGATATGTAGCCATGCATCCGAGTCCGCTTCGCGCGCGGCGAGTTGGGAAACCAGCGCCACACGTGCATCGTCGTGACTCGTGACCTGCTGCGGATCAAACCCGGTGACCGCGTGCTGAACACCCCGCAGCTCAGAGATTTCGCGCAGCATCACCGGGTCGAATTTCGCATCGGACAGCGCAGAACGGCCGATGACGTTGATGGTGGTTAGTTGACTCGTCAGAGCTGCGTGAACCTCATCGTGAATGTCCGACGTTGCCAGCTGCTCACGCGTTGAAGCCAGCAACCGCACGATATCCATGGCGACGTTGCCATTGCCCACGATGGTAGTGCTATCACCAAGTTGCGGCAGCGGCTGATCAAACTGATGCTCAGTCGCATCCGCGTTAAGGAGTTTGGCAATACGTCCCGCCCCGTAGATGCTGTGCTCATCGGCCCCCGGCACAGGAAGTTTATTATCGGCCCCGAGTCCGGTGGCCACGACAACGGCATCGTGGGTGTCACGTAACTGCTGCAGCGTGATGTCAGCACCTGACGTGTGCATGGAGGAGACTTTTGGCGCGTGGAAAGATGGGCGACCATCAATCGCGACATCCGTTGCGACTTCCCCTGTGTGAACTCGGGTAGACCCCACAAATTCCACACCCTGACGCTCAAAGAGTTGGCTAAATTGCACCTCAACGTCTTTAGTCCCTTGATGATCTGCTGCAACGCCTGAACGCACGAGTCCAAACGGGATAGGCGACTGATCGAACACGCTGACCCGCGCATCTGGCAGAGTGCGCTTGATCGCTTGAGCTGTGTAGCAACCCGCTGGTCCTGAGCCGACGATCGCGACCTGGGGAGCACGGTGGGCCGGCGCGGGAGCATCAACGGCTGTACCCCATTGGACGGGCAGCAGGTCCATGCCGCGAAATACCCAGCCACCCGCCTCCGCGGGTTTGTCTTGAATTAACCCGAGATTCGGCAGTTCAGTGAAAAGCTTTGGCAAGGCAGCGCCGAATTGCGCGCGAGCAACCCACGCTCCCAAGCAGACGTGCACCCCTTTACCGAAGGCAAGGTGGGCGCCTTCATCAGTTCGGGTGATGTCGAACCGCGCTGGATCACTCCAATAGCCCTCGTCACGATTGGCGGAGAGCAGACAAATACCAAGTTTGGCACCGGCTGGCAGGAAAGTATCCTGCAGCACCACATCGCGCGTGGTTTGGCGTGAATACATGCCAATCGGAGCAACCCAACGGATTGCTTCATCAAAGACGGCATCCCACTGGGAGGGGTCGTGTTGCACTATCGCGAGCTGCTCTGGGTTTTGCATCAACGCCCACGAAGCAACACCAATGGCATCACGGGGTTCATTCAAGCCACCACCGATCGTCATTTTGAGGTTGGCGCGGATCGACTCGACCGGCATCTGATAATCGGGCAGCCGCACGAGCGCTGAAAGCAATGAGTCGTCTGGACGACGACGGTGCCAATCAAGCATTTCGTCGAGTGCTTCATCGACTTCGTTATAGGACGCCTCCCCCTTGGCCCAGACAACGGGATCGTCTCCGTAGTTTCCAGTGGCATCGATCATCGTCTGCGACCAACGCTGCAAATCTTGTTGCGTCACGTTGTGTAATCCGGTGACTGCACGCAAATTTTCAGCCGCATACGGCGCTGCGAAATCCCACACGAGATCCGCGCCGGAGCCTTTCGCTTTGAGTTCTTCTAGGTAGCGCACTGCATTGCGCTCGAAAATTGGCATCCAGGTCTTTTTCACCACAGATGGTCGCAACACCGGTTGCCAGGCCTGCCGTTCAACGCGGTGCTCCGGGTCGTCTTTACGCAACATGGAATGTCCCATGGCACGGATCATCAGCGAACCTTGCTCGTTGGCAGAATAAGTTTCCTGATCCAGCTCAGTGTCGTGTACGGCATCATAGGACGTCACAAGATACCGTCCGACAGCAGGGACCCAATGGACGCCGCCTTCGTTGCGCAGCCGCTCAAAGATGGGAAACGGGTCGCGATACAGTTCAGAGATCGTCACCCAGTCGGCCACCGGAGCCTGTTGTACGTTGCCATGATGAGTCATGTGGTGTCAGTCCTTTCCTATCCATACGATGCGCACTGGATCAAAAGCGGTGTTTGTGCGGTAATTTCCCATAAACACGTCCGCTCCTTCTTCCATTAACTGGGTCGAGCCGGCGCTATCATTTCCGAGCTCGACGTGGACCATTGGCATCCGGGCGTTTTCTTCAAACGGATCGGTGATGGTCAATGCCGTCATATCGTCGACCTGCTGTAGCCAAGGCTGCTGAATCCTGACGGCCAGCATGCCGTGGTGTCCAGTGAATTGCAGACTTCCGATAAAACGAAGCGCATCAGCAGAGGTGCGTTGCGTATCCAGAGGAAAGAAGGTCTCCTCCGTTTCCAGAAGTTCGGCACCTTCAAGTGCATACATGTGCCCATCACTCATGCGATTAATGTAGTCGCGAAATGGTTCGTGCACGCCCCATGCGAGACCTGCGATCTGCGCCTTCTGCTCGAAAATTTTCATGCTACTCACATCACTTACTGTGACGCATGCAATAAACAAGTGCAACTGAGGATAATCGTGTTTTATGTGCAGTAAAATTTCGGTATGGTGAACACTTCCGGAACCCAACCCACCCTGCGGCAGCTTGAGTTATTTATCGCTGCGGCTGAGAATGGCTCGTTTGCCGCTGCAGCGGATGCAGTATTCGTCACCCCGAATGCGGTTTCATCAGCCGTCACGGCGTTGGAATCGATTTTTGACACCCAGCTATTTATCCGTCGTCGCGCGAAAGGGCTCACGACAACAGCCGCGGGGCAGGACTTAGTGATTCGTGCCAGTGAATTATTGGATCACGCAAAAGAACTGCCGCTCCACATTGGCAATGTGGGCAGTGTGCCACGGGGGCAGGTCAAAGTTGGATGCTACTCCACGCTGGCAGCAACAGTCGTTCCGGAACTATGGGCCCAGACTGCTCATCACCTACCGGCGGTGCAACTAGACATCGAAGAAGGTCCCGTTGAAATACTGGCTGAGAAGCTACTGAATGGCCACCTCGATATGATGATCTCGTATCGAGTCGGCCTCCCCACAGGCATCTTGAGCGAGGAATTATTTCAGACCTCACCGCACGTAGCATTGCCGGAGGAACACCCGATGGCTGCGCTACCCGCCGTCAAACTTGAATCCCTAGAGCAAGATCCCTTGATTCTGCTGGATTTACCTCCGGCCGGGGACAACACGCTTCGGTTGTTACACGAACGCGGCCTCCGTCCGTGGGTCATTCATCGATCCACAAGTTATGAGACCGTCCGTTCGATGGTTGCACGCGGCTTCGGCTACTCACTGTTTTTTCAGCAGACGATGACCGACATGTCATACGAAGGGCTACGACTCGTACACCGAGAGATTGAGCCACCCCTCAACGCCGAACCGGTCGTGTTGTCCCACCACATGGATGCGAAACCAACACGTCGAGCAAGTGCCGTTGCCAAGCTAATCACCAACATGACCGACACCTCGAAACACAAGCCAAATCGCGAGCACTAGAGCGGTTGAAATATCTCTGAGGTATTCAATAAGTCATCAACGAAATCAACCATCACTCGCACGCGTTCGGTTTCTGTTGCTGACATCGCCTGCACCACTCCGAGAGTCGACGGTCGAATGCTATCCGTGAGTCGTAAGGCGACAACCGACGTACCGTCATAGGTCGAGGTCGTCGCAGCGCGCTGGAACAACACCGTCACTCCGAGATCGTTCCCCACGAGGCAACGCGCGACTTCAAAACTCGAGGTGTTATGAATTATCGTCGGCGATATTCCTACCTGCTCATAGATATGCCGGGTGTTCTGCAACGTTGGCTGAATATTTAAGCCAATAACAGGATCGTCAGCGACTTGCTTCAGGCTGACTTCACGTAGAGCTGCGACGCGATGTTCAGCCGGAACGAGCAAGTAAGGCCTGAACTCAAACAGCGGAGTAAAAAACAGATTTTCAGAAACCTGGAACCCATACTGAACCGCAAGGTCAAGTTGACCTGAGATCAACTGATCGTGCAGCATTTGGGCGCTCCCCTCAACAACACGCACATCTATCCCGGGATACTTTGCAGCGAAATCTTTCAGTATCGGTGGGCTAAAGAATGGCGCAAGAGTCGTAAATACTCCCACGCGCAATACCCCGGACACTTCACGACGTGAGTCTGACGCTTCATCCATGAGTTGGACAGCATCTGACAGGAGATGTTTCGACTTCTCGAGAATCCGGTGCCCGTCGCTGGTCAAGATGATGCCGCGGCCCTTTCGTCGGATCAGAAGACTCAGACCTAAACGCTTTTCAAACTCCTCCAACGCCAATGACAGCGCTGTCGGCGTCACCCCCATCAAGTCAGCCGCAGACGAGAGGCTTCCAGACGATGCTGCCGCCTGAAAATATTGCAACTGCCGCAGGGTGAATGGAATCTCCATGATGCTCCAAAGTTTTTCTTTGTTGTCATTTTAGGTAAGCATAGTTTTCTTTTGTGTGACGCGCGACCATTATGGATGTATCACTCATCACATTTTGGTGGTTGAGAGTGTAGAAACTTTCTGGAACCCCGTTCCAACAACCAACCCAATCAGGACTCATCACTATGACTACGACGAAACCCAGCAAGCGGCTCCGAGGCTCATTCAAAGGCATTGCAGTCGCCGCTGTTACCGCACTTTCCCTATCCGCGTGCGCCCAAACGGAAGCGCAAGACGGTGCCGAAGAATTCAACTTTGTGCTTGCGAACGGAGCCCAGGTTGGCACACCCCATGAGGCGGTACAGGATCGCTACCTGGAGATGATCGAAGAACGCACTGACGGTCGCGTCACATTCGACCGCACCGACTTCGAAGTACTCTGCTCGCTTGATGAAATTGCCGAGTGCGTTAGTGATGGGCGGGCCGATATCGGCACCACAATTACCGACTACACCCCGCATATGCTGCCATCTATGTCTGTGACCTCGATCATCGGTATGAACACTGACATGCAAGCCGCGATTAGCGCCATGTACGACGTGCACAATGAATACGAACCAGCCAAACAGGACCTCGAAGACAACAACCTGCATCTGGCGAGCGCCTGGCCGGTTGGCACACTGTTCCTCGGCTCCCAAGAACCCGTAGACAACCTCGACGACGTTGACGGCCTCCAAGCTCGTGCAGCCGGACCGGTCACCCAGCAGGTTCTTCAAGATGCAGGAATGAATATTTCTGCCATCACAGCGGCCGAAACGTATGAAGCACTCCAGCGCGGAGTCATCGATTCAGTTGCTTCGGCCCTGGACTTTGCCGTGCAATACGCGGTCGCTGAACAGGCGCCGTACTGGACTGACCCCGGGCTCGGTCAATATACCTCATACGGAATGTGGTGGAACAAAGATGCCTATGAGTCTCTTCCAGAGGATCTTCAAGCGACCGTTGATGAAGTCACCGATGAGCTCAACTATGGCGAAGCAATGAACGCGTACAACGAGCGCATTGACGAAGTTTGCCAGAGCATGATCGACTCCCCGGATGTAGAGAATTTTGATCGCTGGGATGATGCCGAAGCCGAGCGTTGGAATAATGACATCGGCGATCGCGCGGAAGAACTCTGGGTTGACGTTGTCAGTGAGTACAACTTTGAAAATCCCGACGAGTACCTTGCCGCCTACAAGGAGCACTACAACGCACATGAGTCCAATGACAACGTCGCCGACGGCGCTGCAGAATGTGTAGATCGCTGGCAGGAGCAAAACGGCTAACGAGCTTCAGACGTCAAAATCCTTAGAAATGGGGCGGTGTGTGACCAATTCACACACCGCCCCATAGTGTTGGCCAGTACGTTTAGCCTTCCTCTCGCCTTTGTATTTACCGCGATTGGCGGAGCGACACGGCAGAACCAGCAGTGGTGATTTACGTTCAATGGTTCAAACCGTATCCTTAGAGAGGATCATGCTCGAGGAGGTATTGTGGCCCAATTGGTGTATTCGACCCGGTTAGCGCAGCTCTGTGCAGCTACCGGCGTGGAAACCGTGTTTATTCCAGAACAACTCTGGGATTCGCCATTGACCGAGGCGTTTGACGATGCTGAAGGCAATATAGCTACCGCTGACGGTATCGCAGAGATTGCCTTTAATATCGTCGCAACTGGGACCGCCGACGGCGCCGTCATGGCTGCTGCGGGCTACCGCCATGCCGGTGGGCCACCGGCCGCCGTTGTTTTGGATGCCTCCTCCGACTTTCTCGGCAGCTTGAATAAGATCGGCCAGGCCGTACGCGATAAGCTCTCGATGGTGATCATCCTGGTCGAACCAGAGGATTCATTCAACGGAGTGCGAGCCAACTGGGCAGGACTCATCACCGGCGTTGGTGCTGTGGCAGTACCTGCTGGCGAAGCCGAGAATATTTCCCAGGCGATGGTCGATGTCATCGATGGGTTGAATAAACAACTGCCTGCCGTGTTGCAAGTGGATCCGGAGAATCTCAGTGCCGAGATCACCGATGAAGCCGAACCACAATTTGAAGCTCCTCGAACCGGTGCCGTCCCACAGACTTCTCAGGTCGTGCGCGCCGCAAAAACGCTCGCGCAAGCGCGTTGGCCGCTGATTATCGCTGGTCGTGGAGCACGACATGCGAAATCAGCAATCGTCTCGCTTGCTGATGCCACTGGAGCCCTCTTGGCCACCACCACGGGGGCACACGGCCTGTTGGAAGACCAAGCATTCAACATCGGGACGTTGGGCAAAATCTCGACGCCAACCACCGCTGAGTTGGCACGCGGCGCCGACGTTATCGTCGTGTTTGGTGCAGCGCTTGATGACTGGACGACGCGAGACGGCAAACTCATCAACCCCAGTGCGGCCATCATCCAGGTCGACACCTCACCCTGGGCGGTGGGACGCTTTAGTCCGGTCTCGCAGTCGATGATCGCTGATGCACAAGCAGTGGCCACCGCACTTGAAGTCGAAACAAGCAAGCTGATTGCGGAACCCAAAACCGGGTACCGCACCGAGCACACGCTCGAGCAACTAAAAACGAAATACTGGAACTCGCGCCCAATTCCAGAACATCAACTCCGCGAAGATACCGTCGATCCACGCGCGTTCCTGGAGCGACTCGAAGAAGTACTGCCCACCGAGCGCACCGTCGTCGTCGACCAATCAGCCCAGGCAGGATACGCCACCAGCTACCTGCGGGTGCGGGATCATAAGGGCTACATGTTCTTCCCTTCCGGTGCAGTCGAGGCCGGCATGGGCGCTTCCATCGCGAGGGATGATCGCACGATTGTGGTGGTCACGCACCAGTCTGGGCTTATGGATTCACTGTCTGACTTCCGTGCTGCCGTCGATTATTTGCAACGTGGCGCACTTGTGGTGTTCCAGCAGGAAGCACCCGTCGCAGAGCTAGCACGCTATTACGGCCTGCCGGTACATGAGATTACGAGTCTTGAGCAGCTGAACGAAGAAATGTTCGAATCCGGTGTTGTGGTACTGGCCGTCCAACAGCACTAGGGTTTAGAGAACATGAGCTCAGTCCCACTGTCCATTCTCGACCGGGCCAATACTCGGGTCATCAACGGCCAAACCGTTGAGGCCCGAGCTATCTTTGCCGAGGTCACATCGCGGGCACAGCAGGCCGAGAAGTTGGGCTATCAACGTTTCTGGGTGGCCGAACATCACTCAGTACCCGGCATCGCCGGTTCCTCGCCGACCTTATTGATACCTCACCTCGCGGCGGCAACGTCGCACATTCGGCTTGGCACCGGCGGCATTATGGTTCCCAGCCACCAGCCGTTTGTTATCGCCGAACACATTGGCACACTGACGGCACTGACAGATAACCGCTTTGATGCCGGACTTGGTGCATCCGTTGGGTTCACAAAACCCGTGCGCGCTGCCCTGCAGCACGCAGCAGACGCAAAAGAGCATTTCGCCGACAACGTTGACGACATCATCGGATATCTCAATGGCACCGGCGAAGTCACCGCCTACCCACAGGATCGTTCACAGACACCCCTGCATATCCTCACCGGAGGCGGATCCGCACAACTTGCCGCGACACGTGGTGCAGGGCTGGTGCTCGGTGGCCCAGCGGTCACCCGCGGCTTGAACACCACGAACGAAACGAATCAAGCCGTTGCAGAATACCGACAACGCTTTACGAGGTCACCTCTGCGTGAGCATCAGCCCCATGTCATCGCGTCGGTAAATATTGCCATCGCGGCATCACGACAAGCTGCCGAACAACTCGTATTATCCGAAGCATGGGCGCTCACCCGGTCACGCAGCATCGGTGTATTCCAACCACTCGAAGACCCGGACACGATCATGGCTGCCGAACCGTCGGAACAACAGCAACGGCGAATCAGCAAAGCGTTGGCCTCCAGCATTTATGGCACGCAAGAGGAAGTGCTCGAACAAATCGAGCGGGTTCTGGCCTACACCCAGGCCGATGAAATCATGGTTACCGGCAACATCTGGGATCCAGCCGCGCAGCAAGAGTCAGACCGCCTCCTCATGGAAGCGTGGAACGCGCGCTAATGTGGCACCAACAGAGAGCACCACGTTTGATGAACCGGCCTGCATACTTCAGGTCGTACACGCGCAGTAGGCGCCCCTATCTCAGGTTCGTGAGCAATGCTCAAATTTGATGAAGGATTCTACCGATGAGCAGCAACCACTACTGGCCGAACATTGCTGATCGTTCCAGCTGGAAGAAGAGGTACGCCCGAGCCAGCCGTGGGCTGACCTCTGATAGTGTGTGTCCGATTAACGAGGGGAGGAAGGGTTTATTTTGGCTCCAACCGGACACTCCCGTCAAGCCGGATAACCTCCCCGTTAAGCATTGGGTTATCAATGATCTGACGCACCATGGTGGCATAGTCATCAGGGCGACCAAGACGGGCCGGGTGTGGAGTCTTAGTAGCTAATGCTGCACGTGCTTCATCCGGCAATCCGGCCATCATCGGCGTTTCGAAGAGCCCCGGTGCAATAGTAACAACGCGGATCTGAGATGACGCTAATTCACGTGCTGCTGGCAGCGTAAGTGAGGCAACTGCACCTTTGGAAGCGGCATAAGCAATCTGCCCAATTTGGCCATCATAAGCTGCCACGGACGCGGTGTTAATCAAGACACCACGGTCTTCTGGATCGAGCTCATTATCTTTCATGGCTTGCGCAGCATGTGACATGAAGTTTACTGTCCCACCCAAGTTAATCTCAGTGACTTTCATGAAACGATTATATTCAAGCGGACCGTTACGGCCGACGAGCTTGCCAGGTGTAGCCACGCCAGCACAGTTGACCGCTACTCTTAGGGGCCCCTCTGTTATTGCTAGTTGTACCGCTCTTCCAGCAATTTCCGGGTTAGTCACATCGCCCGGGCAAAATTGTGCTCGGTTACCAAGCTCGGCGATGACATCAGCACGAGTACTGGAGTCTTCACCATCCGGCAAGTCTACAACGACGACGTGAGCACCTGCTGCCACCAACATCTTTGTCGTTGCTAGACCGAGTCCAGATGCCCCGCCGGTAACGATGGCACTGAAACTAGATACGTTGTTGAACATTGGTTCCCCTTCTTAACTACGTGGCTAGTCGCTTATGACTCCACGTTTGTGTCTGGTTCTCAGACTGGCCCGCCTGATAAAAATAAGCGCTGACCAGGTTGACCTCAAGAATTCTTGTTTGGAATTATTCAGGAGCTCGAAGTATCAAAGCCTGCCCCTGACCACCAGCACCACAAAGTGACAGCGCACCGATCGTTTTTCCACGTTCGTGTATTTCATTGGCTAAGTGAAGCGCAAGCCGGGCGCCAGAAGTTCCTATGGGGTGGCCTAAAGCTATGGCTCCACCGCTTACATTAACTCTCATGTCGGATAAGCCAAGACGTTGTTGTGACGCAATCACGACTGCAGCAAACGCTTCGTTAATTTCCACCAGATCGAGTTCTTCGGGCGAGAGGCCCTCACGCTCGCAAGCCTTCATAAGCGCGTTTGCGGGTTGTTCATGCAGACCCGAATCAGGGCCAGCCACTACAGAACCGGCACCAAGTTCAACGAGCCACGGTAGCCCCAGGTCTTTCGCCACACTACGTCGGGCTACCACGACGGCAGCAGCACCGTCTGAGATCGGAGATGAATTACCCGCGGTAAGCGTGCCGTCTTTAGCAAAAACCGGTGGTAGCCGAGCGAGACTTTCCTCCGTCGTATCGGGGCGAATACCTTCATCGATGGCAACCTCTTGAGCAGCAGCGCCACTCCCTACCGTGACGGGGACAATCTCTTTTGCTAACGTGCCCCTTTCAGCTGCGACGGCTGCACGCTGGTGTGATCGAGCAGCCAGCGCGTCTTGCTGACTACGCCCTATTCTATAGTTGACGTTATCTGCTTCAGTAAGCGAACCCATTGATTGTCCAGTGAACGCGTCCTGCAATCCGTCAAATTCTAGATGGTCAATTAATCCAGCACTGCCATAACGGACGCCTCTCCTGCTATCGGTCAGAAGATGGGGAGCGTTACTCATTGATTCTTGTCCACCCGCGACTACTACGTCAGCATGACCGGAGAAAATTGCCTGTTGGGCTTGCATTATCGCGTCGACCCCAGACAGACACATCCGGTTTATGTTCAATGCGGGTACGTTCATGGGCACTCCAGCAGCAGCGGCAGCAGACCGTGCGGTAAGTTGGCCACCACCTGCGGGGAGCACCTGTCCCATAATCACTTGGTCAATCAAATCGGCCCTGACACCGGAATTGGCTAGGGCTCCTGCAATGGCTACGGCTCCAAGCTCCTGGGCGGTTTGACTTGATAACTTTCCGCCAAAGCGGCCAAAGGGGGTCCTAGCTCCGCCAAGCAAGACTACGCTATCATCTTTTATTGACATCAGAAGACCTTTCCATCAAATGCGTCATTGAACGTATATCCATTAAGTAACTCACGCGCTGCTACCGCATACTGAATGGTCGGAGTGCCTTCCTCGATCCAATTTAGGCGGGCGTCACGGTACAGTCGTTCAATTGGAAGGGCCCGCGTATATCCGATACCTCCATGCACGAGCAGTGCACGGTCCGTTACCCGACCAACAGCTTCAAGCCCAAATAGTTTGATCATGCTCGCCTCAGCAGGAATACGCTGTCCGTCATCCCATTTTCGAGCGGCGTCGGCAAGCAGAGTACGCAATGCATAGACGTCTGTAGACATTTCAGACAAGTATCGCTGCACAGCCTGCCGCGCCCCGATTGGTTTACCGAAAGTTACACGCTCCCGTGCGTGCTTCAACGAGAGCTCTAGGGCACGCTCGGAAGTCCCTAAAGAACTTGCAGCAATAAACACCCGACTGATTTCAAGGGCTTGTTCCAGATGGGCGCCACCTTCTCCTTCGGAGCCAATCAGAGAGGAAGCCGGTACATGCACATCATCGAATGAGATCTGCCCATGCT
The DNA here is from genome assembly GCF_054782375.1 of Yaniella soli. Lineage (NCBI taxonomy): Bacteria > Bacillati > Actinomycetota > Actinomycetes > Micrococcales > Micrococcaceae > Yaniella > Yaniella soli. The sequence continues at coordinate 19,929 of NZ_BAAGSP010000006.1, read as the reverse complement.
CGCCACCTTTGCACCCCATCGTTTCCGGCATCGGCTCAATCGAAAGGCCTTTTGCGTCTCGTGGGACCAAGAAGGCAGAGACTTCAGCGTCAGCAGTTTTTGCAAAAACTATGAAGTGGGATGCGAAGTCTGAGTTAGTAATCAACCATTTATCACCGTTAATTCTGTATCCATCACCAGCCCGAACAGCTGTCGAGCCAAGATCGGCGCCCGTCCCGTGCTCGGGTTCCGTCAGTGCAAAGGCTACAGATTTTTCACCGGTGGCAGCCCCGGGCAATAAATCCTCTCGCTGTTTTTCATTGCCAATTTCCGAGAGTGCATGAGCAAAGGAGTTGTGAACGTGCACGATGACCCGGATGCCGCCCTGAATCTTCGCAAATTCCGACAGAATCGGCAGATATTGACGCATAGAGAGGCCCTGTCCTCCATATTTACGAGGGATCAATAGGCCGAAAGCACCGATACGGCTCAGAATAGGAAGAACAGTCTCGTTTGGAATACGTTCCTGTTCTTCAATTTGCTGCTCCAGAGGATCCAGCTCGTTCCAGATTGCTTCGCTAATTTGGTTACGCATTACCTGGTATTCCTCATCTGGAAGACCGGTATTTTGATTAGCTGTCATGTTTTACTCCTATTACTTGTTGACAAATAGTTCCCACAAGCGTTCCTGCTTAGAACCCACTCAGAGTGCAACGGCGTAGATATAGCCTTGGTCGCTTGATGTGCAACCCAAACACAAGTCTTGCCACGTGGGTTTTCACATTAAATTATTATACCGTTCATTACATTTTTGTCGACGGTATTTTGCCTAATTTTTTATGACCGCATGAACTTGCGGATTGAGCCCTGCCTTGATGCACAATTATTTGTACTGGTGGATACAATTATCTTGACGGGCAAGCAGAAATGAGGCAAAGTGATACGCATCACTTCAACCAACATCACGTAGGTGTTTGATTCGCAAATCAGTCACCCGATAGTGATTCCTACCCATGAATGGAGAACATGACGTGACAACTCCAAGCGAGATGACAACGCAACAGCAACAGGAGAATCCCCCTAGCACAGATCCTCGAAGAGTGGCGATTGCCAGCTTCTCGGGAACCGCCATCGAGTGGTATGACTTCTTTATTTTCGGGACAGCTGCTGCACTGGTGTTCAACACCGCCTTTTTCCCGGACTTAGATCCCGTGGCAGGTACGCTTGCGTCATTCGCAACTTTCGGAGTGGCTTTTTTCGCCCGTCCAGTTGGGGCGATCGTCTTCGGGCACTTTGGGGATCGTATCGGGCGAAAGACGATGCTCGTTCTTTCGCTACTTATCATGGGGATCGCGACGGTCAGTATCGGCTTCATTCCGACTTACGACGACATTGGGATCATGGCACCGATTCTTCTGGTGATAGCTCGCGTACTTCAGGGCTTTGCAGTCGGCGGTGAATGGGGTGGTGCAGTCCTGATGGCTGTTGAGCACGCGCCACCACGCAAACGTGCTTTCTACGGCAGCTTTCCGCAGGCTGGAGTACCCGCGGGGCTGGTATTATCAACCGGCGCCTTCCTACTTGTTGAATTGATGCCGGAGGCGGAAATGATGGCGTGGGGATGGCGCATCCCCTTCTGGGCCAGTGGCCTGTTAGTGATCGTCGGCCTGTACATTCGCATGAAGATCGTCGAATCTCCAGAGTTTCAGCAAGTCAAGGATGAAGACCGGGTAACCAAGTTCCCCATCGTAGAAGTCTTCAAGACGCAGACGCCAGCTTTCTTCGTAGGGCTATTTACTCAAGCTGTTTCACTTGTCCCGTTCTACCTCGTTACCGTTTTCATGCTTTCTTACGGGCCGGACGAGATGGGAATATCCCGTCAAGTCCTACTACTCACACTGCTACTGGCGTGTGTACTAGACCTCTTCACTGTACCCCTTGCTTCGATCTGGGCAGATAGGATTGGTCCACGCAAAATGCTTATCTTCGGATCTATCTACATGGCGATAATCGCATATCCTGTGCTGCTCCTGTTCGCCACAGCTAACACTGTGCTAGTCATGCTCGGCATGATCCTTGTCATCACCATAGGTCACGCCGTGACTTACTCGGCAGTAGCCGGATACGTAAGCGCGCTCTTCCCAGCTGCTGTACGCTATACGGGAGCCGCTTTCGCTTATCAAATGGGCGGTATGGTGTTCAGCTCTACAGCTCCATTCCTCGCTACCGCCATTGCCGCAGCCACCCAAGGAGAATGGGCACTTGCGCTCTATATCATCCTCGCCTGCGCAATTACGGTAATTGCACTCACGGTTCCTAAGGCAGCCAAAGTTAGACATCACTGAATACCCAACAATCAACAACCTCGCAATAACGACTTGGCGATAAAGGTTTACCCAACGGTCTCGCGCAATAATGGCTGTTCTTGGTAAGCAGAGGGGAGCCGTCTTCCTGGTACTAACCCACCCGGTACCCCACATCACACGGCGAGAGTCACATTCAGTGGCCAAACGGGGGCCACGCCCTTCCAAACCGTTAAAATATAAGGCAAGCAACGTCTTTCAAGCACATTCATTCAGCGTGCCGCAAAGCGCTAAAAACAAACTGTCCAGCACCGAGCACGGCTGCTCCAATTATTCAACAAAATACTATAGGAGAAGTGATTGAGCACAAGCACAACCGCTAGTTCCACGAGGGGTCATACGCCTAAAGGCATGGAGACGAAACAGCGCATCCTGCGCACGGCGGCCGAACTCTTTTCTCAGAACGGCTATCACGCAACTGGCCTAAGTGAATTAGGTGATGCCGTCAACTTGGGTCGCGGCGCACTCTATTATCACATCGGTAGCAAGGAGCAGCTCCTTTACGATTTAAGTGTTCGGCACGTACAGGAAATGGTGGATTACGGCGAGTCACTAGTGAATACTCCGCTGCCCGTGGAAGAGCGCTTTCGGCGACTGAGTCGAAAGCTCATGCGGGTGATTGCGGACAATCGACAAGAGTGGACAGTCTACTTTCGAGAAGCGCATGCCCTGAGCGGAAGACGCAGCGAGAAAGTGAGAGATCTCCGGTCTCGATTTGCCAGCGTCTGGCGCACGCTATTAAACGAAGGACAGTCCACAGGAGACTTCTATCAAGTCGACTCTCTCACAGTGCAGGCAGTACTCGGGATGCACAACTACAGCTACCTTTGGATCAACCCGGACGGCCACAAATCCCCCGAGGAAATCGCTGATCATTTCTGCGACATTCTGCTGCATGGAATAACTCCAAACTCTTAAATTGCACATATACGTGCCTCAATTCACATGGCACGGTCATACCGATAATGTACTGTCCAGTCTAATTCTATTTCCCCAAATTATAAGCGCACGCAAAAGAGAGGTGGTTCGCCATGGAACAACGCAAGATTGACGAGGCTTGGGACCAGGTAGCCGAGCACCTGGTCCAGGACCCGGATGAAGATTTTAATACGTATGTAGATGTCTGCGGCAAGTGGGCAAACGACCGCAGCAAGTTAGCCATGATCCTCCGGAACGCTGACGGCACCAAAGAATTTTGGACTTACCATCAACTCTCGATGGAAGTAGCCAAAGCTTCAACGATGTTTAAAGAGGCTGGTCTCAAACGCGGCGATCGAGTTGCAGGAATGCTATCCCGTCAAATCGAAACGTGGATTACGGCGTTAGCTGCCTGGAAAACGGGTCTTGTGTACGTTCCACTGTTTGTTGGTTTTGGTTCCGACGCCATATCAGAGCGTTTGGAAGATTCGGGTTCCAAGGCCATCGTCGTTGGTCATCAATGGCGCGACACCCTCGGCGATGCCAAACAACAATTGTCCAATGGGATCAGCATATTCACTGTAGCCGGTCCCCGCGGGATCGGGCTTCGCCAAGGTGATGTCAGTTACTGGGCCGAACTGGAACGGTGCAATCCGGACTTTTCTATTGCCAATACAAATCGCGACACTCCGGCTACACTCATGTACACAAGCGGAACTACGAGTACCCCCAAAGCTTGTATCATTCCCCACTCAGGGTTCGTTGCGTTAATGCCGTATACCCTCAGTGTCTTTGGCGTGGACAAGACTGACATACTCTTTGCTACTAGCGACCCTGGCTGGTCATACGGTCTCTATACAACCGGGGTCACACCCATGGCTTTAGGTGTGACACGTATTATTTACACTGGCGATTTTGACCCGAAAGCATGGGTGCAACTGATGAAGGAAGAACAAGCCACCTTCATTTCAAGTGCCCCCAGCGCTTACCGTCGTCTCTTAGCCACTGCCACACGTTCAGGATTACCGCAAAGTCTTCGCGGCGCCAACAGCGCCGGGGAGCCGCTTGACGAAGAAACAGCAAATCGCTGGCGAGAACTCACAGGTTCGCCTCTACGCGATGGATACGGCTTAACCGAGCTCGGCATGGTCCTTGGCGACCTAGTCAAAACGGACGACGATGAGCCAGGTGCCTTGTCTGCACCAATCCCAGGTTTCCATGTGAAATTGGTGAACACCGAAGGCCATGAAGTTAAAAATGGCCCTGGTCAACTTGCAATACAGAAGCCGCGCTTCCAATTGTCCATTGGCTACGACAATGTCCCAGAGACTTGGGACTCTCGTTGGGAAGAGGGGTATTACATCACAGATGATTTATTGGAGCGCACTGAGAACGGAGGATGGCGCTTTCTGGGGCGTGCCGACGATATCATCGTCACATCAGGCTATAACGTGGGTCCTGCCGAGGTTGAGGCAGTGCTACTCGAAGATCCAGGGGTCGATGAGGCTGCGGTGGTCGCAGAACCAGATCCCAGCCGCGGTCAAATCGTCCGCGCGGTTCTCGTGAAAGCATCTGATGCGACACCTGAAAGTGACCTGATCAAACGCCTTCAGAATGCGGTGCGCGACAGAATCGGCAGGCACGCGTATCCACGTATCGTCGAATTCCTGGACGAGTTGCCCCGCACCGCCACAGGTAAGCTCCGCCGTGCGTCGCTTAAGTCTATAGAGGCTTCAAAGACAGCAACGTAAGAAGATCAATTTAACAACGGGCTCAACAAAGAGGAAGTCTATGCGCGCATTAACCGTTCGAGAATTCGGTAAGCCTGAGTCTATAGAATTGTTAGAGTTACCTAACCCCACTCCAAAGTCCGACGAAGTCCTCATTGACGTTCAGGCTTCAAGTATCAATTACCCTGATCTCATGGTGATCGACGGAACGTACCAGGCGCTGCCAAAATTGCCGTTTACCCCGGGGATTGAAGTTGCTGGCCGGGTGGCAGCAGTTGGAAACAGGTCATCGAAGTTCAGGATCGATGATCGAGTACTAGCCTTGGTGCCTCACGGCGGCCACGCCGAAAAAGTTATAGCCACCGAACACCAAATTTATGCACTACCCGATGAAGTGACTTACATCGATGCAGCAGCTTTCAGCGTGGTCTACGCTACTGCTTGGATCGGCTTGATGCATCGAGCCGGCCTCCGCGCGTCAGATACCGTACTAATCACCGGTGCCGGAGGTGGCGTAGGTTCTGCAGGTGTTGACTTGGCAAACGCGTACGGTGCGAACACGGTGATCGCTCTTGCTCGGGACAACGATCGCGCTGATCTTGCAAGGAGTCTCGGCGCTCACCATGTTCTAACCTCAACACCAAGTACCTTGCGTGACGATATAATGCACATTACAGACGGACAGGGTGTTGATATCACCTTAGAGTCTGTAGGTGGAGACGTGCTCAAACAAGTCATTCGTGCGACAGGTTGGGAAGGCAATATTGTCATAACAGGGTTCGCTTCCGGCAGTCAGCCTGAGATCAAACCAGGTCACATACTAGTGAAGAATATTTCAGTTCATGGCTTCCAGCTGACAGATTATCGAGATAGGAGGCCGCAGCTCTTGGGGCGCGCGTTTCACGAAATGCTTCCCATGGTTTCAAACAAAACCCTTGTCCCGCCCATAGCGAATATTCATTCCCTTGAAGACTCGATTGCCGCCTTTAATCGGTTTAGAGCCGGCGGACTTCGAGGGAAAGTCATTATTTCAATGGTTGATTAACGCTTTGTCTGTCCCCCACATGACCTGCTGCATATCACCATGCTCAGTTGGAACACACAACCAATCACGGGACGTTACTATTGATACACGACCAAAGGTGAATTTGCCTGAATATTCTCAGTACCGGAGCCCACTCATGGTGCTAGTGAGAGCCACCGGCCGATTTTCCGATGGGCTTGTTCAGAGCCAGTGGATGGTGGCAAACAGTGCCGCCCAATATCTAGGTTCATGCCGGACTCCTCGACGGTTATCTCATAAGGCTACGCAATATTCGAGTGAACAAGAGCCTCACGGTTCGCTCACAAGGGCTGTTAACCCGCACCATTGACCCGAAACAAGAGATTTTCGCGGAGTGGTATCGTAGCCAGGCCGGGATCCGGTGCCGCCGAGGCGGCTGGCCTGCGTGGGGTGGAGTCGGGCCTGTTGCACTTCGATCAACGTTCGTCCTTCATAGACCGATGTGCACAAACATCATCTGGGTTGAAACCGGCAGCCACAACATGCGCTAACGCACCGCAGATATGCGCGTCTAAATATTCGGCGATACCTGCGAGTAGCGCTCGCCGTCGACGTTACCGATCCTGCCTGGCGCCAACCAATGACTCGCAACGAGCCGTATATTCATTTGCCCTCGAGACCTATCGGGTATCACCCATATGGAGTCATAAGTATGGCCAGCTCCGGCACCTTTGGAAACGGTTTCAACCAATGACTCCCTTCGATCTCAAGGCATCGATGTCGTCCTTCCCTATACCGATACGGCCCAAAATATCATCCGTGTGCTGTCCAATTCGAGGAACTGCCCTCGCACCCTGAGCGTGACTTCGAGAGAATCTCGGTGCGGGCCCAGGTTGCATTACGCCATGATGTTCCTCAATGTACCGACGGTCCTGGTTATGAGGATGATTTTGCGCCTCTTCAATCGTAAGAACCGGCGTGACACATGCATCAAGATTGGCGAAGATTTCGGTCCATTCTTGCTGTGGTCGAGCGCGGAAAGCTTGCTCTACTCGACTACGCAGTCGCGGCCACTCATAGGAGGACAGCCGATCCACGTCAGGTGGGTCCTCTAGCTGAAGCCCACCAAGTAATTGGTCATAAAATTTCGATTCGATGGAGCCAACTGACATGTACCTTCCATCAGAACATTCGTAAACTCCATAAAAGTGCGCTCCCCCATCAAGCAGGTTTTCGCCGCGAGCACCATTCCACTCGCCTGTACTACGCATTCCCATGAGCATTGCCAATAGCGAAGCTGTACCGTCGACGATAGATGCATCGACGACCTGACCGACGCCAGACTGGGAAGCTTCCCAGACCGCGCTCACAACTCCGAGAGCAAGGTAAACACCACCACCGCCGAAGTCTCCGACTAGGTTCAACGGAGGAACAGGCGGTCCATCGCGCAATCCTATTGCGTCTAACGCGCCTGTAAGGCCAATGTAGTTTATGTCATGACCAGCGTAGTCTGACAGAGGTCCCGATTGGCCCCAACCGGTCATTCGACCGTACACGATTCCCGGATTGCGTGCTGCGCAGTCCTTAGGCCCCAGGCCAAGACGTTCGGCAACTCCTGGACGGAAGCCTTCTATAACTGCGTGGCTTTCAGAGGCAATTTTCAGGGCGATCTCCCGACCTGCTTCTTCTTTCAAATCGAGAGTGAGTGACCGACGTCCTCGATTGAGCACTTCCCCTGCTTGTTCAGTTCCAACCGCACCAGGAGGTTTCACTTGCACCACTTCAGCACCTAGATCAGCGAGCAACATCCCACAAAAAGGCCCCGGACCGATACCACCTAGTTCAAGGATTCGAATACCAGCTAAAGCTCCCGATTTGCCCGCAGCCGCTGTTTCTGCATTGCTCATTCCCGCCTCCAACTTCCATGTACTGGCGTCTTAACTAACTCTTGAAGAAAATGTACTAGTCGATACAATACCAATATGACTAGTTATTTACCAGATAAAAAAGAGGCACCACGCCGTCGGACCGTTCTCGTAACCGGTGGCTCCCGCGGTATCGGATCTCAGATCGTTCGCCGCCTAGCTGAACGAAACATTGCGGTAGGCGCCACATACAACTCCAGCCCAGAACGAGCCCAAGCGTTGGCTGAAGAATTTGGTGACCACGTCGCCCCAATTCGTTATCAGTTGAGCTCGACTGACTCCGCAGAACAGGCTGTCCAGGCCATGGTGCGCCAATTCGGTCATCTCGACGGGGTGGTTGTCAATGCGGGCCTTTGGAAAGGTGGCAGAATCGACAAGGTCTCCCACGACGATTGGTGGAGTGTCATTGAGGCGAATATCAGCTCACTGGCACAATTGACTCGCGCAGTCCTGCCCGAACTGCGGAAAAGTGATGCCCCGAGCATCGTCCTGATTTCTTCTGTAGTCGGCTTGATAGGACACGCTGGCGACACAGCATACGGCTCCGCCAAAGCGGCAATGGTTGGTTTCGGCCGCTCTCTTGCAAAAGAACTCGGACGAGATGGCATTCGGGTTAATATTCTTGCGCCGGGATTCGTCGACACTGACATGACTTCTGCTGTGCCAGAGGGAGCTCGCGAAAAAATCCATGCGGAAACACTAATGGGCAGGTTTGGAACGGCAGATGAAATTGCCAAAGCCGCAGTCTTTCTTGCGGAAGATGCGACCTACTGCACCGGTACAGTGCTGTCAGTTGATGGAGGATGGTCACTCTAGCGTTGGGTATGTTAAACCGGAGTAGATCGAGGCCGGGGCTGGAGGTAGTTGGCAGCAAGATACTAGCGTCCGACCCAATGGCAAGACTTTTTACTATAGCTCCATCTACTGGCTAGCGTTGCAATGACAATCAGATCCAGCCGAGAAGTAGGTCGCTCTACGCTAATATCCAGAAATTCCACCTGTCCCAGGAAGCCGCCCGCCCATAATCTGTTGTGGGCAGAACGCTCTTGGTGTGCCGGCCAAGCGGCTTGCATGGCTCTGTGGGGGCTTGGTGGACTTGTGCAGTGAGGTTAAAGTGCACGTCAGCTGGGGTATGGAAGTCGATCCCGGGATAGCGGTGTTGGTGGTTATACGCCCCCGAAAATATTCCATGAAACTGCGGCGATGCCGTAGGCAGCCGAAACGTTCAGGAGGACAAGACATTACAAATGCCGCCTGGTTGGTTTTAGGACAGAACTGACATGCGATAGAACCACCAGCATCTTGCTCAAACACGTCTGAGGAGAGCCTAAATACGACGACCAGCTTCTGCTCCTCAACCAGCATTTTCCGCAGATCTATATGTGCTTTACAGGAGTCGAACACTACGCTGTCCGGCACGATAACCGCTTGACGTCCGCCAGGTTTGAAGAGCTTCAAAACAGCGCTAGGAAAAACAAGTCAGACTTTTTGGTTTCATTCACGCCTTGGTGTGAGTCTTTAGCCTAGATCCATCGATAAATTGGCTGTGGGTGCGGCGTTTCAACTAAAGAAGTGTCCCTTACCTTGGATAATAGTGATTTTTGAGAAAACTCTTATTAGGGTCAGCAGGACACCTCTGAGATGTTATTTAATTACACTGCTGCGGGTATTGCCTATGCCTTTGACGAGCGCAATCTCGTGTCGTCGGCAGGACTTGCGCCACTGTTGCGATTGGCGCAGAATGCTGGTCTGAAACGGCTGGCTGACCAGTGGCTCACGGTGTTCAATACTGGGGCGGATAAAGGCGCGAACCCAGAGGCAAAGATCATGTCGCTGGTGTCTGGGCTGGCTGCTGGTGCTGACAGTATTAATAATAGGGACATTCTGCGCCATGGTGGTATGAAATCATTGTTCCGCGGTGTAGGCGCCCTCAACGCTGGGCTCACATCTGTGTGAATACACGCATGGGCATGGGAAACAGCTGGTCGCAGTGGCCGCCAGATTCCTGACCAACTTGAGCCACCAGACCGAGCTGTTGCCGGTGAGCCCACCGGATGGCACCGGTCGTGAGATGGTGTTTGTGGACTTTGATGACATGGCGATCGAGGTCTTTTCGCCCAACAAACATGGCGCCGGGCTCGGTTACTACACACTGCGCGGTCTCAACGGGCTGACTGCCACCATTTCCACAGCCAAAGCCGCACCGTTGATCCTTGGCCAACAACTCGCTCGGTTCGGGGTGCTGTCAGTTCGCGCGGCTGGAGCCGACTACTCGGTGACTGTGCCACAAAACGCGGCAGTGATGAATGCTATTGCTGACACCCCAGCGGATGCATAGATGGGGATCAAGTACCCGCAAGCCATCTTTGAGAAGACACTGGTCGGTGGGTCTCTGCTGCCCCAGGTCGCGGAAATTGCTTTCACCACATTCTCATCGAAAGCCAAAGGCGAGCAAGTGGCTAGCCGGTTGGTGGTGCGTCGTATCCCGGAGCTCAACGCCACCAAACTGGTAGCCGCCCACAGCCAGCTCTTTACCACCTACTGGTATCACGTCTTCTTCACCACCGTTAAAAATCCGTCCTGGAGACGGTGGCCGCAGATAAGGTCCACGGCCAACACACGGTCGTCGAGTAGGTGTTTGCAGACCTAAAAGCAGGACCCTTGGCCCATATGCCTTCCGGTAAGTTTTATGCCAACGCGGCTTGGTTTGTGACTGCTGCGATCAGTCGCAACCTACCGCGCGCCGCTGGAACGCTTGCTGGTGGCGACCTGGGTAATGCTAGGACGGTCAGTCTGCGTCAGAAACTGCTCAACATTGCCGCCCGGCTCGCGCACCGCGCCCGCAAACTGGTACTGCATTTACCATTTACCCACGCATGGGAAGTGGGCTACCGCGTTTGACCGGTTATGGCACAATACGCTGAGTCCACCACCAGCTGTGTCATGATCACCATCCACCTCGAAGCTGGGCGTCAGGCCAAGCAGCAGGAGCGATGCTCGGAAACCAATCAGTGGACACAACCGCTGCAAAGCCGGGAGACTTTCCCGAGCCCCAGAATGCGCAATCGCAGCTCATCGATCCTTCCCTGCCGCAAACGCTATCCACCTATCTGATCGGTGGATTGAGGCTTAGCTTCCAGGACGGCCGGTGACCTTGCCATGCGGCGAGACGGCTTCCGCAACTCGAGCAGAGGCTTCGCCTAGCGCATGAATCTGCTCATCAGTCAGCTGATCGAAAATCGCATGGCGCACTGCCTCCACGTGACCGGGCGCCATTTCCACGACTTTATCCCACCCTGCATCCGTTAATTGGCCCAGTGTATATCGACCATCGTTGGGATCGACCACTCGCTCAACCCAACCGGCCTTCATCATCCGTGAGATCACCCTGGATAGGTGCGACAACGTCATATTCGTGATACCGGCCAGCTCACTGAGTCGTATCGCGCGGTTCGGGGCTTCCGAGATTTGTGAGAGCGCATAGTACTCATACAAACTTAGCCCATGGTCTTCACGCAACTGAGCTTCCAGTTTGACCGGCAGCCAAGTCATTAACGACCACACGGCCCTCCAGGTAAAGTCTTCTTCTTCATCCAACCAACGGGGTTCAGGTGTGTTGCTCATATCGCTAGACTACATTACTTGACGCAGAAAGTCAGTTCAGTTAAGTTAGTCTCCATCGCAAGTAAAATCTCTGCATGCCTCACCTACTGCTCAGGGAGTGCACATGGCCCGCATCCCAAACACACATCTCGACGTCTTTCCATTGAACCTCGGAGGCAACACCTTCGGCTGGACGTCAGACCGTGACGCATCGTTTAAAGTACTGGATGAGTTCGTTGCTGCCGGCGGCAACTTCATCGATACCGCCGACCTGTACTCGGTGTGGGCCGAAGGGCATGAGGACGGCGAATCCGAAAAGGTTATTGGCGAATGGCTTGCCGCCCGCGGGAACCGCGATCAGGTCATCATCGCGACCAAAGTCGGGGGCTTACCGACTCGTCCCGGGCTCAGCGAAGACAACGTCGAGGCCGCACTCGATGACTCCCTGAAACGTTTGCAGACCGACCACGTGGACATCTACTACGCCCACTACGATGACGAAAACGTTACGATCATCGACCAGGTACGCCATGCCCACAGCTTGGTGGAGTCCGGCCGCGTCAAGCACCTCGCGCTATCCAACTTCTCACCTGAGCGCATGCGTGAATGGTTTGAAACCGCGAAGGCTGAAGGCCTCACGGTGCCGGTGGCTATCCAGCCGCAGTACAACTTGATCCACCGCAAGGACTACGAGCAGGGCTACCGCCCTATCGCTACAGAATTCAATGCCGCGGTCTTCCCGTTCTTTGCACTGGCGTCTGGTGTTTTGACCGGTAAATACCGTTCCAAAGCTGACATCGAAGGCAAAGCACGCCAGGGCTTCGCCGAAGACCTGATCACCGATGAGGCGCTCAACGTCGTCAACGCGGTGGTTGAAATTGCTGGGGTGCACTCCGTGGAACCCGCAACCATATCGCTCGCATGGTTATTGGCCAAGGGTGTGACCGCGCCCGTGGCATCCGCATCCAACGTAGACCAGCTGCCAGCGCTGATCGCAGCAGCCGATCTGCAACTGACTAACGACGAAGTACAACAACTCGATACCGCGTCCAAGGCGTTTACATAAACGTCTTCGACACACCGCCCCACCGACCTCGAGCATCAGGTTTGTGGGGCAGTGCTGTCTTCGGAGAGCTACCGCGTTATACCGCTGCTTTTGCACCGAGCTTATAGCTGGCACCGACGTGGGTGTCGGGTAGGTAGTCGCCGCGACCAAAGAGTTTATGACGCAGCGTGCCTTCGGTGTATTGGGTTTTGTACCGTCCGCGGGCCTGCAGCTCTGGGACAACGTACTCGACGATGTCTTCGAATGTGCCCGGGGTGATGTGGTACGCCAGGTTGAAACCGTCGATGTCGGCTTCGTCTTGGATACGAATGAGCTCTTCGGCTACCGTGGCGCCGGAGCCAACCAGAATTGGCCCGAAGCCCCCGACACCAACCCATTCGGCCAGTTTCCGGACAGTCCATTCTTCGCCATCACCGGAAGCCTTACGGAACGTTTCCGCAGCTGACTGGATGGCGTTGGATTCGATATGACCAATCGGAGCATCCAAATCGTATTTCGAGAAGTCGGTACCCATCCACCCCGACATGAGCGATAGCGCACCTTCAACATCCGCATACTGTGCGAGATCCCGGTACTTCTCCCAGGCAGCTTCATCCGTCGCAGCGGTAATGATGGTCTGCATGCCAAAGATTCGAATGTCGTAAGGATCGCGTCCAGCTTTGACGAGTTCTTCGCGAGTCTTTGCAACAGACTGAGCTTGCAGCTGCGTGGTTGGTGAGTTAATAAAGGTCGCTTCAGCATGTTTTGCCCCGAAGGCACGACCGCGCGTTGAGGCGCCCGCCTGGTAAATGACCGGGGTTCGCTGGGCCGATGGCTCGGTAACCGCTGCACCCGGTACTTTGAAGAATCCACCTTCGTGTTCAATATTGTGCACCTTGGCCGGGTCGGTGAACACGTTGTTCTCACGGTCGACCTGCACAGCATCGTCTTCCCAAGAGCCTTCAAGCAGCTTGTAAATCACTTCGAGATACTCATCAGCGTGCTCGTAGCGGCGATCGTGTTCCATCTGGTCGTCATTGCCCATGTTGCGGGCGGCCGATGGTAAGTACCCGGTCACGACGTTCCAGCCCACACGGCCGTCGGTGACGTGGTCCAGGGTGGCAAGACGACGCGCAAACGGGAAGGGATGTTCATACGACGTACCCGCGGTGATACCAAAACCCAGGTTCTTGGTGACCGCGGCCATCGCGGAGACCAGTAGGAATGGGTCATTGACCGGGACCTGAGCACCGGACGTCAGTGCGGCGTTGGCGTTGTCGCCATAGACATCATATGGGCCCAGCACATCAGCAATGAAGAGCCCGTCGAACAGACCCTTTTCAAGAGTTTGTGCTAGCTGGGTCCAGTAGGAAAGCTTGTTGTAATCGCGGGAGTGATCCTGCGGATGACGCCACAGGCCTGGTGATTGGTGCCCGACACAGTTCATATCGAAGGCGTTAAAGAGAATTTGGCGATTTGATGACACGATGAGTTCTCCTTCCATCGGTTCTGGCGGTAGCACCTGCACTCTGTGTGGTTGCTGCGGCGTCAACGAGCCAGATCTCTTAGCCGCTCTGGATGGGTTACACACCTGATTCAAACACAGATGTGAGCAACATTGCCAGCTGCAATGTCACAACATTACGCTGATAAGCGCTAATGCTGTCCTAGGCTGAGGAAGTGAATTTATGAGAAAGGTAACAGCATGTCATCGAAAGAGTCGGGGCAGCAGCCGGTAAAGCTGGCGAAGACGCTGACCAATATTGATGCGCTCGCCCTCGGGTTCGGCGCGATGATCGGTTTCGGTTGGGTTGTCCTGACCGGTGGCTGGATTCAAGAGGCCGGCACCATGGGTGCAGTCGCCGCCATAGTGGTGGGTGGCGCGATTATGGCGGTGGTCGGGCTGGTGTATTCGGAACTGACCTCGGCCATGCCACTTGCCGGTGGTGTGCACCAGTACGTGTTGCGAGGATTGGGCCCGCGGTTTGCGTTCATCGGTTCCTGGGCGCTGGTGGGCGGCTACGTCACCATTGTGGCCTTTGAAGCGGTGGCCTTCCCGCGAACGGTCGCCTATATTTTTCCCGAGATCAATGCGCTGCCCATGTGGGACATTGCCGGTGATACCGTCCACCTAACATGGGCGCTTATCGGCGTAGCTGGCGCGTTGGTCATCACGTGGCTCAACGTGCGGGGCGTCAAGCAGGCGTCGATAGCGCAAAACTTCACCGTGATCTTCTTGATCGTCGTCGGCATCTTGATGATTTTCGGCTCGGCCACCCGCGGTGATGCTGGCAATATGGAACCGTTCTTTACTCCGGGGACGGCAGGATTCTTCACGGTGCTCATCGCCATTCCGTTCTTGTTTATCGGTTTCGATGTGATCCCGCAGTCTGCCGAAGAAGTCAACGTCCCTGCTCGTAAAATTGGTCGTCTCGTGATTATCTCGGTTGCGATGGCCACCATTTGGTACATCATGGTTGTGGTCACGACGTCGTCGGCGATGAGCGGAGATGAGCTTGCCCAAGCGGATATTGCGGTCGCCGATGCCTTCGGTTCCTTATTCAATTCCCAGTTGATGGCAAACATTCTCATTGCTGGTGGTATCGCGGGGATTTTGACCTCGTGGAACTCGCTGATGCTGGGGGCTTCCCGGCTGGTTTATTCGATGGCGCGCACCGGGATGTTGCCTGCCTGGTTTGGTCAGCTGCACCCCAAATATCGGACTCCGGCCAACGCGTTGTACTTCATCGGTGGACTCTCTTTGCTGGCGCCCTTCTTTGGCGAAAACATGCTGACCTGGCTGGTCGATTCCGGTGCACCATCGATTATCATCGCCTACTTCATGGTCTCGGTCATCTTTATCGTGCTGCGTCGTCGCGATCCCGGCATGGACCGCCCGCTGCGCATTGGTGGCAAGGGCCGCGGTGGTGAACTCATCGGCTGGACCGCGACTGTGCTCACCGGTGCACTGTTCAGCGTGTACCTACCGGGCATGCCTTCGGCGCTTGACTGGCAGCCGTGGCTGATCTTCGCCATCTGGTGGGGCATCGGCGCGCTGTTCTTCTTCCGTGTACCGACCGGTGTAAAACCCGGGCCAAACGCAGGCGACGAGGTGCTGGCGATCGTCGAAAACCGGCGCCAGGCAAAAACCGACCGCGCATAACCGACCGATCCGAAGATGCCAGGGAGGACGCGACTCCCTGGCATTTTTCGTTAAGCATATGACGGGTGCATTTCCCTTTTCCGTGCAGGTTCGTCTAAGCTTGTGCTTCGTAACCATCCAGAGCGACTAAGAGACTTGGCTCGTTGACGTCGCAGCAACCACCCCGCGGGGCAGGTGCTAATGCCAAGAGATCGATGGAGTGAATCCTTGATGACGCATTCAGTATCAACCCCTGCCGTTGCCTGCCGAAATGTTGGTCGCGCTTTCGGTACCAATGGCTCAACCCGCCAGATTTTGACCGGAGTGAACCTCGAAATCGGTGCCGCAGAGATCATCTCAATCATCGGGGCCTCTGGCTCTGGAAAATCCACGCTGCTGCGCGCGCTCGGTGGCCTCGACACCGGCTTCACCGGCAAGGTGCTGATCGAAAACACGGAAGTCAACGAATATGACGCCCGCTGCGCGGTGGGTTTCCAGGAACCTCGGCTCCTCCCCTGGGCCACCGTGGCAGACAACGTCGCGATTGGTTTGCCCGACGGACTCTCCAAGGCCGAGGGTAGAGCGCGAGTGGCTGAACTACTTGAGCTGGTTGGCCTCACCGATGCCGCCGAGCATCGTCCTCGGAAAATTTCGGGCGGTATGGCCCAGCGTGCATCATTGGCTCGCGCCATGGCGCGTGACCCAGAAATCCTGCTGCTCGACGAACCGTTTGGCGCCCTCGATGCGCTGACCCGCATCAAAATGCAGCAATTGCTGTTGGATGTGCATGCACAAACCGGCACGACCACCGTCATGGTCACCCACGACGTCGACGAAGCACTGCTGCTATCAGACCGCATCGTACTGCTCGATGACTCGCCCCACACCCAGGGTGCAACCATCGCCAACATCTTCACACCACCTGTACCACGCCCACGTGTTAGCCATGACCCAGCGCTCGTCTCGCTGCGGAAACAACTGCTGACCGGCCTCGGCGTCGAAACACTTGCAACCTCGGAGGTATAACCATGTCCTTGTCACGTAAAACTCTGTCCGCAGCGATCCTGTCTGGCGCACTGGCATTGACCTCCTGTGCCGGTGAAAACGCCGAAGCCGAGACCGCAGCCGAAACCCTGAGCATCGACTACGCCACCTACAACCCACTGTCACTGATTATCAAAGATCAGGGTTGGTTAGAAGAAGAGCTCGACGGCGACGTTGAATGGGTATACTCGGCCGGCTCGAACCGCGCCAATGAGAACCTGCGCGCAGAAGCCATCGACGTTGGCTCAACCGCAGGTTCCGCTGCACTGTTGGCCCGCTCGACGGGCACCCCGATCCAAACCATCAGCGTGGTTGGCAACGTCGAATGGACCGCCCTGGTGGTACCGCAAGACTCCGACATCGAATCGGTCGAGGATCTTCAAGGACGCGCGGTTGCGGCCACTCGCGGAACCGATCCGTACTTCTTCCTCGTACAAGCCGTCGAAGAAGCTGGCCTCGAGCTCGATGACCTCGAAGTACAAAACGTCCAGCACGCAGATGGCTACACGGCGCTGAATAACGGTTCGGTCGATGCCTGGGCTGGTCTGGATCCGATCATGGCCGGCGCCGAGGACGATACCGAATTCCTCTATCGCAACGTGGACTTGAATACCTACTCGTTTTTGAACGCCACTGAGTCCTTCCTCGAAGAATCGCCTGAAGTGGCACAAACGGTTGTCGATACCTATGAGCGTGCACGCGAATGGGCGCTGGAGAATCCAGCAGAAACCGCCCAATTGCTCGCTGATGAAGGCGAAATTGAAGAGGACGTCGCCGAAATCGTCATCAACGAGCGTTCCGGTTTCGATATCAGCCCGGTTCCAGGTGAAGACCAGACCGAGGTGCTGTCGAA
Source organism: Yaniella soli (assembly GCF_054782375.1). Lineage (NCBI taxonomy): Bacteria > Bacillati > Actinomycetota > Actinomycetes > Micrococcales > Micrococcaceae > Yaniella > Yaniella soli. The sequence continues at coordinate 2,324 of NZ_BAAGSP010000006.1, read as the reverse complement.
TATCTCCTCGATCTTCGTGACCTCCGGTGATGTCGATAACCAGGAAAATGTGGATGAAGCACTCGAGACCCTATTGCGTCCCGAGTTCGCCGAAAATGCGGAGAGTGCTGAGTAAATATGACCACCATCGAAAAAACAGACGTCACCAGTCAGCACAAGCCCAACCTCGACCAGGCCGGCACCAGCCCGGCGCCGACCGCTAAGAAAACACGCTTTCTCGACCGCAAAGGCGTCAAACCTGTCATCGGGTTCCTCGTACCCATCGCGCTATTCATCGCCTGGTGGGCGGTCACTGCAGCAGAGCTGTTTACCCCGGTTCAGTTGCCGTCCCCCAGCGCCGTCATCGACGCCACGGTGGGGCTCCTGGAGCGCGGCGACCTGTGGATGCATATCGGCATCTCGGTCCAGCGTGTCCTGATTGGTTTCGGCATCGGTGCTGTACTCGGCATGATCTTCGGTGCGGTGCTAGGGCTCTCGCGCTGGGCCGACGCACTCCTGACTCCCATCCTGGGTGCGCTGCGTGCCGTGCCCTCACTGGCCTGGGTGCCGCTGCTCATTCTGTGGATGCAGATTGGCGAAGATTCCAAGGTCACGCTCATCGCGATCGGCGCGTTTTTCCCAGTCTTCACTACGCTCTATGCGGGCCTACAACACGTGGACCAACACCTGGTCGAAGCCGGCCGCGCATTCGGATATAAAGGCATCCGCCTGTTCAAGACCATCCAACTGCCCGCCGTCGTACCATCCATTTTCTCTGGGCTCCGGTTGGCACTAGCACAAGCCTGGTTGTTCTTGGTCGCTGCCGAACTCATCGCCTCATCAATGGGGCTCGGGTTCTTATTGACCGACTCGCAAAATAACGGACGAACCGATCGGCTCATCTTAGCCATCATATTGTTGGCTGTCCTCGGCAAAATCACCGACATCCTCTTGGGTCTCGCCGAGAAACGCGCCATCGCACGCTGGAGTTAACAAGTTCACAACAACAGCAGCGCGGCATTCGATAACGACGAGGATGCCGCCGCGATGACAAAAATCATCGCGATGATGCCGATGAGAATGCCAAGACCGTGCAAGATGGTGACAATCCAACCGATGACTTTGCCCGGGGTCGCCGAGACACCATTGCGTTCAGCTTTGACCGCGAAATAGATCGCCAACGGCCCCAAAATAATGCCGAAGGTAAACAGGCCGATAATGCCGAGCACCAACGACGTGGTCGAAGCGGATTGCCCCTCGGGGTTCTGTGGTGGCACGGGGTATCCGGGTGGGTGTTGCCAGCCGTAGCCCTGGTCGCTTTGACCACTGGGGTACTGCTCTGAGCCAGGTTCATAATTCTGTGTCATATCTCGACAATAACCGCAATGCACGTTTTCTGACGAGTCACCCAATTTTTATCGCGTCCTACCCTGCATCGTAAGATCAGGGCATGACGGTTTCAGCGACACAGATCACAGCGCAACGCACCACGGCCATTAAAGAACTCGCTCCGCTCCTCAACGAGACCACCCCGGTACTCGGTGCGATAGATTTCAACGTCCTCGATCAGCTCATCGAACAGCTGTTTGAGGCCTATCCGGAGCAGTGGGTGGCACACACGGTCACCCTCGAGCAGATGACGCTGCCCGGCGTGCTGGAGCATATTCGGGTTCGTGGGCTGGGCGTTCAGGCAGCGTCTGCCAGCCAGCTCGTCATTTCCCGTCGCTGCGGCTTCCTCCCTCACGAAATAGTGCACAATGCAGCAGCCAATTCCCGCGCCATGCTGCGCCAACTCGTAGAAGCCGATATCAGTTTCAGCGTGGATAGCTTTACAGAATTGGATCGGGTCGATCAGATTGGCGATGGCGCACTCGCCCTGCCGGTCATCGGGCTGCGGATCACCCCACAAACATCCAGCGATGACGGTATTTTGGCGGCATCACACCTGGGCATCGGACTACGTGATCACCGCGAAGACATTATCCAAAGCTTCAAAGACCGCCCGTGGTTAGCTCAGCTCAGCCTGCACTTTGATGCTCCACCAGCCAGCCTGCAACAGGCCGCCGAACAAGTTGGGGCCATCTACCAGCTCGCCGAAGATATTGAGCATGCCGTTGGGGCCCAGCGCGTCAGGCACATACATCTCAGTGCTGGCCTACCCGGCAACCATACTGACGTCCATGGCACACCGAGCCTTGCGAATCACCGGTTCGTCCACCAGGCCGTCGTGCCGGAACTGTTCGACGGCAATCGAGTAGGTGGGTCGGGTTTCCCGACCCACCTCTCACACCACCGAGCATGCGGGACCGCACTCGGCGGTTCGCTTAGCCGTTTGGACGAAAGCG